>NZ_JAOART010000123.1 GCF_025210435.1 Anaeromicrobium sp. | reverse complement strand
TTATGAGTTTTAAAGCGAAAGTCTATATTATGCATAAATTCCATCCTCTCTTTATTCTCTTACTTCTATAATAATGGAATTTATGATAGATTTTTATACTTTATATTTGGTAAAATTAGTTATGCGAAATATGAGTTACATGGGTCTATTTCATGAAAATATGTTTGAGTTTTTCAAAAAAAAAAGAAAACATAAACCTTATGGTTTATGTCTTCCCTATTTCTGATTTGCCTTTTCTTTCTCTTTTTCTTGTTCTATTAAAACTGCTTTTCTAGATAAATTTACTCTTCCTTGCTTATCAATTTCAGTAACCTTAACTAGGATTTCGTCTCCTACTTTAAGGACATCTTCAACTTGTGGAATTTTCTCCTTAGCAATCTGAGAAATATGTACTAATCCTTCTTTTCCTGGTAGTACTTCCACGAAAGCTCCAAATTTAAGAATTCTCATTACTTTACCTAAATAAATTTGTCCAACTTCCACATCTTTAACAATGGCTTCTATCATTTTAATAGCTTTGTCTGCTTGTTCTAAGCTTTGAGCCATTATAAATACCTTTCCATCGTCATTAATATCAATTTTAACATCAGTTTCATCTATAATTTTATTTATAGTCTTTCCACCAGGTCCAATTAATTCTCTAATCTTCTCTGTGTTAATAGTCATACTTGTAATTCTAGGTGCATATGGGGACATTTCTTCCCTTGGAGTAGAAATAACCTCATTCATTTTATCTAATATATGTAATCTTCCAACTCTAGCTTGTTCTAATGCCCTAGTCAAAATCTCTTTATTTATTCCATGGATTTTAATATCCATTTGAATTGCAGTAACTCCATCCTTAGTACCAGCCACTTTAAAGTCCATATCTCCTAAGAAATCTTCCATTCCTTGTATATCACTTAAAATAGCAACTTTTTCATTTTCCTTAATAAGACCCATAGCAATACCTGCAACTGGTTCACTAATTGGTACTCCAGCATCTAATAAAGCTAATGTACTACCACAAACGGATGCTTGAGAAGAACTTCCGTTAGAGCTTAGTACTTCAGATACTAATCTAATAGTGTAAGGAAATTTTTCTTCACTAGGAATAACAGGAACTAAAGCTCTTTCTGCTAAGGCTCCATGTCCAATTTCTCTTCTACCTGGTCCTCTTAAAAATCTTGCTTCTCCTACACTATATGGTGGGAAGTTATAATGGTGCATATATCTCTTGCTTTCCCTTTCTCCTAGTCCATCTATAACTTGAGCATCTCCTATAGCTCCTAATGTGGCTACAGTTAAAGCTTGAGTTTGACCTCTAGTAAATAAGCCTGTTCCATGGGCACGAGGAAGTAATGATACATCACAAGATATGGGCCTAATTTCACTTTCACTTCTATTATCAGGTCTTATACCTTCATTAGTAATCATAGATCTAACTTGTTCTTTAATGATCTGACTAAGTACAGAATCTACATCCTTTAATTGCTCTTCATACTCTTCTTCAAAATGTAGTAAAGTTTCTTCCTTTACCCTGTCCATTTTTTCACTACGCTCTAATTTTTCTACAGTTTTAATTGCAGTTGCCATTTTCTCCGTAGCAAATATTCTCACCTTTTCATCTATTTCAGGATCTATTTTTTTCAGTTCCACTTCTCTTTTTTCTTTTCCAATCTCTGCAACTATTCCCTCTATAAATGAAATTATCTTTTTTATTTCTTCATGGGCAAACATGATAGCATTTAACATGATTTCTTCTGAAACCATTTCAGCTCCAGCTTCAACCATCATAATAGCATCCTTTGTTCCTGATACTACTAAGTGCATCTTGCTCTCTTGCCTTTGAGCTGATGTTGGATTTATTACAAACTCTCCATCTATTAATCCAATGCATACAGAAGCTGTTGGCCCATCAAATGGAATATCAGAAATTGATAGTGCCACAGAAGAACCTATCATAGAAACAATATCTGGTGTACAGTCTTGATCTACAGACATTACAGTAGCTATAACTTGTACATCATTTCTAAATCCCTTTGGAAACAATGGTCTTATAGGTCTATCTATAAGTCTAGCTGTTAAAACAGCCTTTTCAGTTGGTCTACCTTCCCTTTTAATAAATCCACCTGGAATTTTTCCAACAGAATAAAATCTTTCCTCATAATCTACACTAAGAGGGAAGAAGTCTATTCCAGCTTTTGGTTCATCTGATGCTACAGCAGTAACTAGTACTACCGTATCACCATATCTTAATACGGCTGAACCATTAGCAAGTTGAGCAACTTTACCAGTTTCAACTTCTAAGGTTCTATTACCAATGGTCGTAGTAAATGTCCTCTCCATTACTAACCTCCTATATTTTATAGTATACAATCTAATTCTACATAGTTTATATTATTTCCTACATATTAGATAAAATTCCTATACATTAAAATAAAAAAGTCTTACGAATAAAATATTCTTGTCGACTTTTATAAAATCCGTATAGTTAAATTAGATTATCACTATTTAAAATAAAAAATCAATTTTAATAAATTGATTTTCCTTAGTTAAAATAATAGAGCGGGAAACCCCGCTCAATAGAATTATTTTCTTAATCCTAACTTTGCAATAACAGCTCTGTATCTTTCGATATCTTTGTCCTTTAAGTAGTTTAAAAGATTTCTTCTCTTACCTACCATCTTTAATAGTCCACGACGAGAATGGTGGTCCTTCTTGTGTACTTTTAAATGCTCATTTAACTCATTGATTCTTGTAGTTAAAATAGCAACTTGTACTTCTGGAGATCCAGTATCAGTGTCATGTACTTTGTGAGCTGCAATTACTTCACTCTTTCTTTCTTTGTTCATTGTCATGTGTTTCACCTCCTTGATTATACAATCGCCTAAAGCCAGGTATAAGGTCGGTGACTCCATTTACCGAGCTTAAGGTTCCCTACAGATGTAAATTTTATCATATTATTACCAAATTGTAAACTGTCTTTTTTTGAAAAAATTTTTAGCTAGATCTATATCCTTTTTTAATTGAATAGTTAGATCTTCTACACTTGGAAATTTTTTTTCTTCCCTAATCTTATCTATAAAATGCACTTCTATGTTTTTACCATATATATTTTCACGGAAATTCATCACATGAGTTTCTATGTTAATTTCTCCTTGACTAAAAGTAGGATTATATCCCACATTAGTGATACTATCATATAATTTTCCGTCTATACTCACCTTTGTCAAATATACACCAGAAGACGGAGTTAGCATATTTTTCTCTAACTTAATGTTAGCAGTTGGCACGCCTATCTTACGTCCTACTTTTTTTCCTTCTACCACTTGTCCATTTATTGAATATTTTTTTCCTAAGAATAGATTAGCTCTTTGAATGTTTCCATCACTAATTAAATTTCTAATATTAGTGCTGCTTACAATTTGTCTTTGAATTTCAATAGAATCTATTTCATTTAATTCATAGTCGTATTCTTTTGATAATTCCCTAAGTAAGTGTGTATCTCCCTGTGCCTTATAACCAAACTTATAATTAAATCCCACAATACAACTCTTCATTTTTAATGTATTTTTTAAAATATCTCTTATAAAACTTTCTGCCTTTAACTTCATTTGAAATTCATCAAAGGGCACTAACACTACATAATCTATACCCAGTTCACTTAATGTACTTAGCTTCTTATTTAAATTCATTATTCTCTTTGGTGCCCCATCCTCACTTGTAAAAGCTCTAGGATGATTTGAAAAGGTATATACTACACTTTTTAAGTTTCTGAGTCTACATGTCTCTACTAAATTCACAAGTAGAGTTTGATGTCCTATATGTACACCATCAAAATTGCCTAAGGCAACCCCCGTATCCTCACTAATATTCACATCACTTAACTTTCTTATTACTTTCATTTTGTTGCCCCTTTAATGAAATACTCTGTCTGTATGAATATATACATTCCTATCCTTATCTTTTTTTACTCTTCCTATGGCTATAAACTTATCCTTGCTGTACATTCTTACCAGGTCATCTTCTTTAAATTTTTCATTTTCTTTTATATTTTTCATATATATGGTATTTCCATTTAAAAGAAATCTCTCGGCCCAGTCGTGTACTATTACCTTAGGAAAAGATTCTATTGGATAATCTAGGGAGTAAAGCTTTTCCTCTAATTCTTCTATAGATAAGTTCTCTATATCTTCTATAGTAACTGTATCTTTTAAGCTAAAACCACCTGTTTGAGTTCTTAAAAGAAAGGTCATATGTGCCCCACATTCAAGTTTATTACCTATATCTTCACATATGGTTCTAACATAGGTTCCCTTAGAACATTCCACATCAAATAATATATTGTTACCTGAAATTTTAATAACTTCAATATTGTATATACATATTTTTCTGCTTTTTCTTTCTACAATTTTACCTTCCCTAGCCAACTCATACAATTTTTTCCCATCTTTTTTTAAAGCAGAATACATGGGAGGAGTTTGAAGAATTTCACCTTTAAACTCTTCAAAAACTCCAAGTATTTCTTTCTCGTCTACATTCACTGGTCTTTCATTAACTATAGTACCCCATCTATCCTGTGTATCTGTATTAGATCCTAAGACCATTTCACATCTGTATTTTTTTCTATCATTAAGTAAATATTGACTTACTTTTGTAGCCTGCCCTATACATATGGGTAAAACTCCACATGCCATTGGATCTAGTGTGCCCGTATGGCCTACTTTTTTTATTTTTAATGTTCTTCGTATTAACCCTACCACATCATGGGAAGTCATATTAGGAGGTTTTAGTATATTCATAATTCCATTCACTATATCACCTACAAGTATTCTTCTATGTTCTCTATTATGATTTCATTAACTTTTTTAATACTATCATTTATCAAACAACCAGCTGCTTTTTTGTGGCCTCCTCCTCCAAATATGTGAGCAATTTTACTTACATCCACATCATATTTAGATCGAAGTCCTACCTTAACCTTTTTTTCTTCCAGTTCTTTTAATAGTACACTTACCTCTACTCCCCATATGTCTCTTCCCATTTCAATTAATCCATCCGTATCCGATATGCCCATTTTGTTATTTTCTAGCATTTTCTGTGTCACATGCATAATAGCTACTTTTCCGTCATAATAAAATTTCATAGTATTTATGACATCCTTTAACAACTTAACCTTGTTTATAGGTTTATTTTGATACAACTCCACATTTATAGAGTTCACACTGATTCCTACATCTATTAATTCTGCTACAATTTTATGAGTCTTAGATGTGGTATTGTCGTATTTAAAACTACCCGTATCTGTTGACAAAGCAGTATAAAGACAAGTAGCTATTTTTTTGTCCATATGTACATTTAAATTCTTAATAAGGTCATATACTATCTCACCAGTGGCTGCTGCCTTTGGATCCACTAAATTATATTCACCATAAAAATCATTAGTGATGTGATGATCAATGTTAATGGTATTTCCCTTAAGGTATTCGCTTCTCTTTCCTAGTCTTTCTGTATCGCTAGAATCTATAGTAATACATAAATCATATTGAAATTCATATGCCCATTCATTTATTCCTTCAAATTCAATAAATTTAATGTTATTAGGTAAAGGTTCATCCATTATAATCTTAACGTCCTTGCCCAGGCTTTTAAGAGCTAAACACAGTGCCATAGACGAACCAATAGTATCACCATCAGGCATAATATGAGGAAGAATTATGATTTTGTTAGATGTTTTTATCACCTTTATGATTTCAATTAATCTATTATTCATTATCAACACCATCATTGATTTTTTTTATCAATCCGGATATATACATTCCATTTTCTATTGAGTTATCATTTTCAAAAATTGGTTCTGGTGTATATCTTAACTTCAGTTGTTTTCCAATTTCCCTTCTGACAAATCCACTAGAATTATTTAATGCTTCTAGTGTTGACTCTCTTTCCTTCTCATTTCCAAACACACTAACATAAATGTTTGCATATCTTAAATCACGTGTTACTTTTACCTCTACAATACTAGTTAGTGAAGAAATCCTAGGGTCTTTAAGTTCATTCATTATCATTTGGCTAACTATCTTTTTTATTTCTCCAGCTATCCTATTAGCTCTCATATACCCCATTTTTTATCACCCTTCTTTACTAGTCTCTTTTAATTTCTTCTATTATATAAGCTTCTATAATATCTCCTTCTCTAAGATCATTATAGTTTGCAATTCCTATACCGCATTCGTATCCAGTTTGAACTTCCTTTGCATCATCCTTAAATCTCTTAAGTGATGATACATCTCCTTCAAAGATTACTATTCCATCTCTTACTAATCTCATCTTAGCATTTCTAGCCATCTTACCTTCTTTCACATATGCACCAGCTATAGTTCCAATGTTAGGTACTTTAAATGTTGCTCTTACTTCTGCTTTACCTATAACAGCTTCTCTAAATTCTGGATCTAGCATACCCTTCATTGCCTTTTGCACATCTTCTATAGCTTCATAGATAACCCTATAAATTCTTACATCTACATTTTCTCTTTCAGCCATGTTAGATACTGCAGATGATGGTCTTACATTAAATCCTATTATAATAGCATTAGAAGCTGTAGCCAGTAGAATGTCTGATTCAGTAACAGTACCTACACCACCATGAATTACATTTATTTTAACTTCATTATTGGATAATTTAGCTAAAGATTGTTTTACAGCCTCAACAGAACCTTGAACATCTGCCTTAACAATTATATTTAGTTCTTTAACTTCTCCTTCTTGAATATGCATAAATAAATCTTCTAATGATACTTTTGTAGTAGCATTTAAGTTAGCTTCTCTAAACTTAGCTTTTCTCTTTTCTCCAATTTGTCTTGCAAGCTTATCACTTTTAACTGCATTAAAAGTATCTCCCGCATTTGGAACATCTGATAAACCTAATATTTCAACTGCAGTTGATGGGTTAGCTTTTTTAATATTTTTACCCTTATCATTTATCATGGCTCTAACTCTACCAAAGGAAGCACCTGCCACAATAGGGTCTCCAACCTTTAAGTTACCCTTTTGTACTAAAACAGTAGCCACAGGCCCTCTACTCTTATCAAGTTTCGCTTCAATTACAACTCCAGTACCTAATCTATTAGGGTTGGCTTTTAATTCTTGCATTTCTGCTGCCAACACTATCATTTCTAAAAGATTGTCAATACCTTCACCTTTAAGTGCAGATACGGGAACAGAAATAGTGTCGCCACCCCAATCCTCCACTAAAATTCCATGTTCAGATAATTCTTGCTTTACTCTATCTGGGTTTGATCCTGGTTTATCCATTTTATTTATAGCCACAATTATTGGTACTCCTGCAGCCTTAGCATGGTTTATAGCCTCTTTAGTCTGAGGCATAACACCATCATCTGCTGCTACAACCAATATGGCTATATCTGTAATACTAGCTCCTCTAGCCCTCATAGATGTAAAGGCCTCATGTCCTGGTGTATCTAAAAATACAATTTTCTTACCGTCTACATAGACCTCTGATGCACCTATATGCTGAGTAATTCCACCTGCTTCTTTAGCAGTTACATTAGTCTCTCTAATAGCATCTAAAAGAGATGTTTTTCCATGGTCAACATGCCCCATAACAGTTATAACTGGTGGTCTATCTTTTAAATCCTTTGGATCATCTTCAAAATCCTCAATCCCATATTCTGCTTCTTCTTCCTCTGCACCTTCTAATTTAACAGCTACATCAAATTCTAAAGCAAGAGTTTCAGCCGTTTCAAAATCTATTTCTTGGTTTATAGTTGCAAATACGCCCATAGATACTAACTTAGTCATGACCTCAGTAACTGACTTGCCTATTTTATCACAAAAATCCTTTACAGAAATACTCTCTGGCAATCCGATTGCATTTTCATCGTCTGCAGAGTTCATATTTCCCTCACCAGATTTGTAAAGTTCCTTAATAATTTCTATAATATCATCTTCTAAAGTGCTCATATGATTTGTTACTTCCACATCATATTCTTCTAATTTACTTATAAGTTCTTTGCTTGATATGTCTAATTCTTTAGCTAATTGATATACCCTAGTTTTTGACATATGCATTCACCCCCAAATTTATTTAGGCTATTAATTGGTTTCTATGAGAGAACATATTTTTTCTGAAAAACCCTTATCCCTAACTGCATAAACCGCCCTATTGTACTTTCCAATGGCATGGGAAAGTTCTTCTCTTTCTCCATATACTAAAAATTTAATGTTCCTATATGCGCATGCATCCTTAAATTTCTTTTTAGTATTCTCTGAAGCATCATCTGCCACAATGACTAAATTTATTTTTCCTTTTTTTATATCCATAAGACAAGTGTCTTCTCCGGTCATGAGATTTCCTGACCTTTGTGCTAACCCTAGCATAGAATAAATTTTATTTTTCATCACCTTTTATCTCTCCACATAGTTGTTCATATATTTCTTCTGAAATTTCTTGACTAAACGCTCTATTTAAACCTCTTTTTTTCTTAAGTTTATTAAAGCACTGAATATCATCACATATATATGCGCCTCTGCCAGCTAATTTACCTGTTTTGTCTATACTTATTTGACCATCCTTTGATCTTACAACTCTAATTAATTCTTTTTTTGGCTTACTTTCCATACAACCAAGACATTGTCTAAGAGGAATCTTTTTGGCTCTTACCATAATATACCTCCTTGATTATATTTCTAAAGACTGGCTATATTGTGATTCACTTTTGATATCAATTTTCCAATTTGTGAGTTTTGCAGCTAATCGAGCATTTTGCCCTTCTTTTCCTATTGCTAAAGATAATTGATAATCAGGAACCACAACTAAAGCTGTTTTTTCTTCTTCATTGACAATTACTTTTAATACTTTAGATGGACTCAATGAACTTGCTATAAGTTCTTCAGGATTTTCACTCCATTTTATAATGTCGATTTTTTCTCCCTTTAACTCATTTACAATAGTCTGTACTCTCACACCTTTGTGTCCCACACACGCTCCCACAGGATCTACATTTTCGTCATGAGAATATACAGCGATTTTACTTCTAGAACCTGCTTCTCTTGATATGCTCTTAATTTCTACAACACCATCATGAATTTCAGGTACTTCTAATTCAAACAATCTTTTAACTAATCCTGGATGTGTTCTAGATACTAATATTTGAGGTCCCTTTGTAGTCTTTTTAACTTCTACAATATATGTTTTTATTCTATCATTATGATTATAAGTTTCTCCTGGTATTTGTTCTGTAGGAGATAAAATAGATTCTGCTTTACCTAAGTTAATATATACATTACCTTTGCTCATTCTTTGTATAATACCAGTGACAATTTCGCTTTCCTTGTTTACGAATTCATCATATATAATACCTCTTTCAGCTTCTCTAATTCTTTGTACTACTACCTGTTTAGCAGTTTGAGCTGCTATTCTACCAAAGTTCTTTGGAGTCACTTCTCTTTCAATCATGTCTCCAATTTCGTAGTTTCTATCAATTTCCTTTGCTTCCTCTAGGCTAATTTGCAGTAACTCATCCTCTACAAATTCCTCTACGCTCTTAGCTGAAAAAACTCTAACCTCTCCTGTTTCCCTATTTATGTACACCTTAACATTTTGTGACGTTCCATAGTTTCTTTTATAAGCAGAGATTAATGCAGCTTCTATAGCGTCTATTAATATTTCCTTAGATATGCCCTTTTCCTTCTCTATTTGCTCTAATGCGTCAATAAAGTCTGCATTCATTTGCCACACCTCCTTAATTTAGAAAATAACAGCTAATTTAACTTTAGAAACTTTGTTTCTTCCTATATTAATTATATTGTTATTTTCATCTTTTACTTTAATTTCATTATTTTCTAGTCCTAACAATTCACCTTGAAGGACCTTTTTGCCCTCATATGGAGCATATAAAAATATTTCTATCTGTTCACCTTTATATTTCTCAAAATCTCTATCCTTTTTAAGTGGTCTATCTATTCCTGGTGAAGATACTTCTAAATAGTAATTATGTTCTATAGGATCTACTTCGTCTAATTTCTTACTTATTTTTTCACTTACTAATTGACAATGATCTAATCCTATACCTCCGTCTTTATCTATGTATAATCGTAAAAACCAATGTGGTCCTTCTTTTACAAATTCCACATCAACTAATTCAAATTTATTTTCTTCTATGATAGGAATAGCCAATTCTTCTACTATTTCCACAGTACGCTTCTTTGACATAATATCCCTCCCTTGTTTTATTTCTATATACATATTTTTATAAAAGTTTAAATATATTATTCTCTATGATTTCTTAATAAATGCAAAGAGTGGGTTTTTCCCACTCTTTTTAACAGAAAATTATATGATTATCGTTTTAATGATATCACATATGAAATAGTGACGCAAGTGTAAAATAGAGTTTAATACAGATTAAGGCATATTACACATATTTAATCTATAACTATTAAAACAAACTTAACTGATTAGTTTCTGGTACTCCCTTTAAACATCCATGGTTCTTTAATGTTTCTATTACAGTCTTAGTAACCTTGGCCCTATTTCTTAGATCCTCCATAGAGATAAATTCTCCATCATCCTTGCATTCATATATACTCTTTGCAGCATTTTCCCCAACACCTTGAAGTGCAATTAATGGTGGTAGTAATTTTCCATCTTCTATTTGAAATTTATTATAATGGGATTCATATACATGAACCCTTTTAAAATCAAAATCCCTTGAATACATTTCATTTACCACCTCTAAAACTGTGAGTAAGTCCTTTTCCTTTTGGGTAAGGTTATTTTGCATACTCTCTAATTCTTTTATTTTTTCTCTTACAGTTTCTTTTCCCTTAACAACTAATTCTGCATCAAAATCAGATGCTTTAGTGGTAAAATATGTGGCATAGAAAGCCAGAGGGTGGTGAACTTTAAAATATGCCAATCTAAAGGACATCATAACATATGCAACGGCATGAGCCTTAGGGAACATGTATTTGATTTTTTTACATGATTCTATATACCAACTAGGAACTTTATTTTCGACCATCATTTCTTCATCTTCCTCTGATAAACCCTTACCCTTTCTAACCTTTTCCATTATTTTAAAGGCAGATTTAGGAGGAAGTCCCTTTAATATAAGATAGTTCATAATATCATCCCTAGTAGATATAACATCCTTTAATTGGGCTATATTTTGTCTTACCAAATCCTGTGCGTTATTTAACCATACATCCGTTCCATGGGATAATCCACTTATTCGAACCAGTTCTGCAAAGGTAGTAGGCTGTGTATCCACAAGCATTTGTCTTACAAATTTAGTTCCAAATTCTGGTACCCCAAGACTTCCTACTTCACACTTAAAATCCTCATCTTGTATTTTAAGTGCC
This sequence comes from Anaeromicrobium sp., assembly GCF_025210435.1. Classification (GTDB taxonomy): domain Bacteria; phylum Bacillota; class Clostridia; order Peptostreptococcales; family Thermotaleaceae; genus Anaeromicrobium. The sequence goes on along the minus strand of NZ_JAOART010000123.1, from coordinate 49,552 downwards.
TTTGGAGATGTGAATATACTTATAGTTTCCTCATCTCCTAAATCTATATGGGTTGGGTCTATACCTGTTATGTCCTGAAGCATCCTTATAATAGTGGGAACATCATGACCTAGTATATCTAGTTTAAGTATTCTACCACTTATGGAGTGATAATCAAAGTGCATTGTTATTACCCCAGATGAACTATCATTTGCAGGATATTGGATAGGAGAAAAATCAAATACATCCTTATAGTGAGGAACAACCATAACTCCACCTGGATGTTGCCCTGTAGTTCTTTTAACTCCAGTACACCCCTTTGATAATCTATCTATCTCTCTGAAATTTACAATTTTTTCCCTTTCGTCGTGGTATTTTTTCACAAAACCATAGGCTGTCTTTTCTGCAATTGTACCAATGGTTCCTGCCCTATATACATGACCCTCTCCAAATAATTCTTCCGTATATTTATGGGCAGTTGGTTGATATTCCCCTGCAAAGTTTAGATCTATATCAGGCTCTTTATCTCCTTCAAAGCCTAAGAATACTTCAAAGGGAATCTCATGACCATCTTTTATATACACACTTTCACATTTAGGACAATTTTTATCTGAAAGGTCTGCTCCACTACCAATGGAACCATCTGTTATAAACTCTGAGTGTTTACACTTTGGGCACACATAATGGGGTGGTAATGGATTAACTTCTGTTATATCACTCATAGTAGCTACAAAGGAAGAACCTACAGAACCCCTTGACCCTACTAAGTATCCATCTTCTAGGGATTTAGTAACAAGTTTTTGTGAAATTATATACATAACTGCATAACCATTACTAATAATGGAGTTTAACTCCCTATCAAGTCTTTTTATTACAATCTCTGGAATAGGGTCCCCATAGATTCTTTTGGCCTTTTCATAGCACATGTTTCTCAAATCCTCGTCAGATCCATCTATAATAGGAGGATAAGTACCTTCAGGGATTGGTAATATTGATTCTACCATATCTGCTATTTTATTAGTATTAGTTATTACCACTTCCCTTGCCATATCTTTACCTAAATAACTAAACTCTTCTAACATTTCTTCAGTAGTTTTAAGATGCAGGGGTGTTTGTTTGTCCGCATCTGAAAAACCTTGACCTGCCATTAGAATTCGTCTATATACTTCATCTTTAGGGTCTAAGAAGTGTACATCCCCCGTTGCCACAACAGGCTTATTCAGTTTTTCTCCCAGGGCCACAATTTTTCTATTAGTATCTTTTAATTCTTCTTTATCTGCCACAAGGCCCTTTTCTATTAAAAATGTATTATTGCAAATAGGCTGTATTTCAAGATAATCGTAAAATTTAGCTATTTCCTCTATTTCTTTTTCACTTTTATTACTCAATATGGCTCTATATAATTCACCTGCCTCACAGGCCGTTCCAATTATAAGACCCTCTCTCATACTTGATAATAGTGATTTTGTTATTCTTGGTCTTTTGTAGAAGTTTTTAATATGGGCCTCTGAAATTATTTTGTATAAATTTTTAAGACCTATATAATTTTTCACTAATATTACAATATGATAAGTATCTAGTTTTTTCACATCTACCAAATCTGAATACAATTTATTTATTTTGTCTAGTCTATTTATATTCTTTTCCTTTAGCATTCCTAAAAATTTTATAAAGATTTCCCCTGTGGCCTTAGCATCATCAACAGCCCTATGGTGATTAACTAGTGCTATTCCCAATTCCTTAGCCACTACATTTAGTTTATACCTCTTTAGTTTTGGCAATAGTATTTTAGAAAGCTTTAATGTATCTAGTATAGGATTATTAAAGGATATATTTATTCTTTCGCAATTCTCCATTATGAAGGAAGTATCAAAACTTGCATTATGAGCAACTACAGGATAGTCCTTTATAAATTCCATGAATCTAGGAAGAATATGTTCTATAGTTGGCTTGTTTCTAACCATTTCGTTTGTTATTCCAGTGAGTTCAACGATTTTTAATGGAATAGACTTTTGTGGATTTATTAACTCATTGAATGAATCTATCACTTCACCATCTTTAATCTTTACAGCCCCAATTTCTGTGATTTTATCATTCTTACTTGAAAGGCCTGTAGTCTCTATATCAAAGACTATAAAAGTTTGGTCTAAATCTAAATTATTAGGATTTACAACTATGGGTTCTCCATCATTTGCTAAGTACCCTTCCACCCCATATATGACCTTTATATTATTTTTCTTGGCAGCAGACATGGCTTCTGGAAAGGCTTGTACTACACCATGATCTGTTATGGCAATAGCCTTGTGACCCCACTTAGCAGCTCTATTTACTAAAGATGTGGCAGAAACTACACCATCCATGGAACTCATTTGGGTATGGGCATGTAACTCTACCCTCTTTTCCTTTTCAAAATCCTCACGTATATCTATTGGCATGCTTTTCATCACATCTCTAGCCATTACGATTACTTCTTTAGAGAAGGTATCATATCTTGCTTCTCCTCTGATTTTATAAAATTGACCTTTCTTGAATAAAGCTTCAGTTCCTTCCTTATCTTCTTTCTTTATAAATAACTTTACTCCAATAGTACCCTTATAATCAGTTATACTAATGTTAAATAAGAATTTGCCACTTTTAAGTTCCCTAATTTCCATATCTATTAGTTCACCTTTAACGACTACCATTCCTGACTCATCTGTTATTTCATATGTGGCAATTTCTCCATCTGTAATCTTTTTACCAATAGAATCAATAATGTTATTTTCTTCGTCCTTTTTTGTATTAGACTTAAAACTAGATCTTTCTTCCCTTACTACCATATCCTTTACCATAGACTGTGTTTGGGCATCTTTTTCTTTCAAGTATTCTTTTATATCATTGTTCTTCATCAAAAATTGTATTTTAAGATCTTCATCAAAGGCGTTTCTAATGTTTTGCTTAATAAAATAATCTATACTTTTATTTTTCAAATAATCTATGCCCATATTATTCTCTAATAGTATATTTAAATATTCATTTTCAAATTCCATTTTAGGTTTGTTTAACCAAGCTACTATAGATGGATGTTCATCCTTTAGTGCATGTACTATGTTAGGCCAATAGGATCTTATATTATCCCTTACACTTAAATTCTTATATTTTATTTTAAGACTTAACTGACATATAAAATTCAGTTCTTTTAGTATATTTCCTTTTAATACATCTAATGATTCATTATTTATTATTTCGTCTGCATTTATTATTATATTTAATTCCTTCTTCTTTTTATCGTATACAATTTTGTCAACTATACTATTGTCCTTTGGTACTTTATCTGAATTAAACTTCTTAGATAATTCCTTTAATCTAAGCAATTATTTTCTCCTTTCTCCTACATCTTACTTATCTCTTCTAATAAGACTTCTTCAACCTTATTCTCATCTATCTTTCCTACTATTTTCCCCTTTTTAAATAGTAGTGCACTACCATTTCCACCGGCTATACCTATATCTGCTTCTTTAGCCTCACCTGGGCCATTTACTGCACAGCCCATTATGGCTACTGAAATGGGTTTTTGAATATTTTCTAGCTTTTTCTCAATTCGCCCAGCCAATTCTATTAAATTTATTTGACATCTTCCACAAGTAGGGCAAGATATCATATTAATTCCAAAGTTTCTTATTCCTATTGATCTTAATATTTCTCTCCCTACCTTTACTTCCTCTACAGGGTCTCCCGTTAAGGATACTCTTATAGTATCTCCTATTCCATCTAATAAAAGGGCTCCTATACCTATTGATGACTTAATAGTCCCCTTGTATATGGTACCAGCTTCCGTCACTCCCACATGTAATGGATAATCAACTTTCCTAGACATTAACCTATAAGCATCTAATGTCAATTTAACATCTGATGCCTTTAATGATATTATAATATCATTAAAGTTTAACTTTTCTAAAATTGCCACATGGTCTAGGGCACTTTCTACTAGGGCCTCTGCTGTCACTTTCCCATATTTATCTAGTATTTTTTTATCTAAAGAACCCCCATTTACACCAATTCTTATGGGTATGTTTTTCTCCTTAGCTTTTTTTACTACCATCTCTACTCTCTGAGCACTTCCTATATTACCAGGATTTAGTCTTAATTTATCAATTCCATTATCCATACACTCTAGTGCTAATCTATAGTCAAAGTGTATATCTGCAACTAATGGCACATTAACTTGTTTTTTTATTTCAGAAACGGCCTTTGCAGCCTCCATGTCAGGTATGGCAATTCTAACAATTTCACAGCCTGCCTCTATTAATTTGTTTATTTGATTTACTGTAGCTAATACATCCCTTGTATCCGTATTAGTCATTGATTGAATTAAAATAGGAGAGTCACCTCCAATGGTAACTTCTCCAACATTAATTTTTTTTGTGATTTTTCTATTAATTCTCATATTATTCAACTCTCTTCATAAGATAGTTATACCCATAGGTTAAAACACAAATCTTCCTAAGTCTTTCCATACCATAAAAATCATTAATCCCATAAGTAATACAAACCCTGTAAAATGAATCATACCTTCCTTATCGGGGTCTAGGGGTTTACCATTAATTGCCTCAAATAGTAAAAATATTATTCTACCTCCATCTAAAGCTGGTATAGGTAATAGGTTAACCATTCCTAAGTTTATGCTAATTAATCCCGTTAAAAATAATACATTATATATATTAGTTTTAGCAGCCTCTCCAACTAAATGAATAATACCTACAGGACCTACCACTTCACTAGCTGATGCCTTACCTCCAAATAATCTACTGAAGAAACTAAACATTTCACCTATTATAAAAATTATTCTGTCAAAGCTATTTTCAATAGATTTAATAATTGATTTTTCAATTTTGGGCGATATACCTATTATCCTTCTATTGTCTTCTTTATTTACTGCAGGAGTTATATATACATGTTCGCTTTTATCATTTCGTTCATAGGATATTTTTATATCATCCTTTGACTCACTTATATTCTTAACAATTTCATCCCAAGTACGTACTTTTTTATCATTTATAGCTATTATTTTATCTCCACTTTTAAGTCCTGCTTTATAAGCTGGTAAATCCTTTGTAGCTTCTGCCACTACAGTAGTTGCAAATCCTACTGAATAAGATATTGTACTAAATACTATGACAGCCAATACAAAGTTCATTAAGGGTCCTGCTATTATGACACCTAGTCTTGCCCATAGGGGTTTATTATTAAAGCTTCTTTCATCAGATGATTTTTCATCTTCTCCTTCCATTTTAACGTATCCGCCTATGGGAAGTATCCTTACTGAGTATCTTGTTTCTTGGCCCTTATAACTAATAATTTTAGGACCCATGCCAATTGCAAATTCATGAACCTTTATACCTACAAGCTTAGCCACACTAAAATGTCCAAATTCATGAAAAAGTACTAATATGCCAAAAACCAAAACGGCAACTATGAATGTTGTCATAATTACACTCCTTTAAATTTATTTTTCACAAAGTCTCTAGACCATTTGTCAATCTGGATAATATCTTTCACATTAAAATTATATTTAGGAACATGTGCTTCTAGCACTTCTTTTATAGTATCTGAAATATCATAAAATTTAATTTTTTCTTGTATATATAATTCTACTAATTCTTCATTTGCACCATTTAATACAGCAGGATAGCTTCCACCTTTTTTCAGTGCTTCATATGCCAGTTCTAGGCATGGAAAAGTTTCTGTATCTGCTTTTTCAAAGGTAAGTTGCCCTATTTTGTAAAAATCTGTTCTTTCATAGTTATTCTTTGTTCTTTTAGGATAAGTTAATGCATATTGTATAGGAACCCTCATATCAGGGTAGCCCATCTGAGATATTATGGAAGAATCCTTATATTCTACCATAGAATGAATTATGCTTTGTGGGTGTACTACCACTTCTATTTGTTCTGGTTCCACATCAAATAACCACTTTGCCTCTATGACCTCAAGGCCCTTATTCATTAAAGTAGCTGAATCAATACTAATTTTCTTACCCATATTCCACTTAGGATGTTTTAAGGCTTCATTTACCTTTTTATCCTTTACTTCATCCCTTTTTAGTCCTCTAAAAGGTCCTCCTGAGGCAGTTAAAATAACCCTATTAATATCCTTGTTCTCATACCCAGAAAGGGATTGAAATATGGCACTATGCTCACTATCTACAGGCAATATTTTAACCTTGTTTTTCTTTGCTGCATCCATAACTATTTTACCAGCTGTTACTAAGGTTTCCTTATTAGCCAGTGCTATATCCTTTTTAGCTTCTATAGCTTTCATAGTAGGTACTAGACCTACCATTCCAACTACTGATGTTAAAACTATTTGAGTTGACTTTAGTGTAGCCACCCTATTTAAACCTTCTATACCACTTAAAATTTCCACATCCATATGAGAAATTCTTTTTTTTAACTCCATAGATTTCTCTTCATCCATAAGTGCTACTACTTTTGGATTAAACTCTCTTATTTGTTTTTCTAATAAATCTATGTTTTTTCCTGCCGTTAATCCCACAACTTTAAATTTTCCCTTATTACTTCTAACCACCTCTAGTGCCTGTGTTCCAATTGAACCTGTGGAACCTAAAATGCTAATATTCTTCATTAGACCATCCTTTCATTTATCTTATGGATTTATTAATGAATATATAACTTAATCTCCTAGTACTTTTTAATACTACTTATGAAAAATAGTAATTTGTCTATTATAAACTTATTTTTTTCATATTACAGCATAAATGTAACATAGTAATAAACTAATGGTGCTGTAAATAATATACTATCAAATCTATCTAATATGCCTCCATGTCCAGGCATGATTTTTCCATAATCTTTAATTTCACAATATCTTTTAAACATAGATGCTACTAAATCACCTATTTGTCCTAATATACTTCCTATTAACCCTATTATGGCAAAATGAATTACATATTTAGGTATAAAGTAATAAGAATATATGATACTTACTAATACACTTCCTAAAATACCTCCAAGGGCACCTTCAATTGTTTTTTTAGGGCTAATTTGAGGACATAGTTTATTCTTCCCAAATAAATAACCTGTGAAATATGCGCACGTATCAGTGGCCCATGCAATTATAAAAATAAGCCAAACAAACTTACCATAGTTTTCATTCTTAGTCATTAAAGCTATATGATTTGCCAAAAAAGATACATAGAACAATCCCGTTATGGTAACTACAGTATCCTTAATTGTAAACTTATTGTCTAATACCATTTTTACTAAGGCAAGGGCTCCCATAGAAAAAAACCATAAGGGTAAGAAGCTAATAGGTTCATGACTAAACATATTTATTGCAAATAGGGCTATACAACTGATTATGCCTATACTCTTTGATGGCTTAATTTCAATGTTATTAAATGCATTAAAAAACTCTATAATAGCTAGAGTCGATACAAGTAATACGCCTATTGTCAACGTGTTGTCTCCTTTAAACACCACATATAGAAATATTGGAATTGCTACTAACGCTGATATTATCCTAGTTAACACAATTTACACCACCCTTATTTAAGACCTCCGAATCTCCTATGTCTCATTTGATAATCTCTAATTGCCATATATAGATGTTTTTTGTCAAAATCGGGCCAATATATATTTGAAAACCAAAATTCTGCATATGCAAGTTGCCACAAAAGAAAATTGCTAGTTCTAAATTCGCCACTTGGTCTTATTAATAAGTCTGGGTCAGGCAAATGACCTGTATCTAAATATGTAGAGAATTTTTCTTCATCCATATTTTCTATACATATATTTCCTTCCATATTTTCTTTCCATATATTTTTCACAGCTCTTATAATTTCATCTCTTCCTCCATAATTTAGAGCAATATTAACTGTAAGACCTTTATTATTTTTTGTCAGATCTACTGCCTTATGGATTTGACCTATGACCTGATGGGGTAGTTGGGTTATGTCACCAATCGTTCTAATTCTCACCTTATTTTTATGCAATTCCTTTACTTCCTTTTGCAAGTAATAAACTAATAGTTTCATTAAAGCCGAAACTTCTTCTTTTGGTCTTTTCCAATTTTCTGTGGAAAATGCATACAAAGTTAAGAATTCGATTTTCAATTCTGACGAAGCCTTAATGACTTCTCTGAGGACCTCAATTCCCGCTTTATGTCCCGCAGTTCGAGGTAATCCTCTTTTTTTTGCCCACCTACCATTGCCATCCATAATAATGGCAACATGTCTTGGAATATTTTCCATATCCAATTGGATATCTTCTTCTTTAGGGCCAAATATGTTTTTTATTGTCTTCATAAATCACATCTCCTGATTTAATAATTTTTAACCCCCAGTACAGGGGGTTAAAAATAGCTAACTATTAATTCAATTATATTATTTTCATTTTTCATATTAATAACTCTACATTCTCCTACTTTCTCTTTCTTTTTAGGAGAAAAAGTTTCAGTAATAGAGTATTTAAGTTTCTTATTCTCAAGAACTTTAATAGCTTCTTTCAATTGAAAACCTAAAATCATTTGGAGATTATCCAATTATTATACCTCCATCATTTCCTTTTCTTTTTTCTTTAATAATTCATCAATAATTTCTATATATTTATTAGTTAACTGTTGTACTTCTTCTTCTGCACCCTTTAAGTCGTCTTCTGTTATTTCTCCATTTTTCTGTAATTTCTTTAATTTATCATTTGCATCTCTACGCTCATTTCTAATAGCTACCTTAGAACCCTCAGCAGTCTTCTTAACTAGCTTTATAAGATCTTTTCTTCTTTCTTCTGTCAATTGAGGAATGGCTAATCTAATTACTTTTCCATCATTTGAAGGGTTTAGACCTAAATCAGATTGAGTTATGGCCTTTTCAATGCTAGATACAGCTGTTTGATCATAAGGTTGAACCACTAACATTCTAGGTTCTGGAGCAGATACATTAGCAATTTGCTTAAGTGGTGTACTTGAACCATAATAGTCAATCATTATTTTGTCTAATAAAGCTGGGTTAGCTCTTCCTGCACGCATGGCATTTAAGTCTTCTTTGTATACTCTTATGGTCTTTTGCATTTTTTCTTCTAATTCCTTATGAATTTCTAATATCATGTTCATTCCTCCCTTATTTTACACAAGTTCCTATTTTTTCACCTAAAATTACCTTCTTAATGTTTTCAGGTTCGTTTAACCCAAACACTAATATAGGAATTTTATTGTCCATACACAAGGACGTAGCAGTAGAATCCATAACTCCTAATCCCTTATTTAATACATCTATGTAACTTAATTCATCGAATTTTTTTGCATCTTTATTTATATTTGGATCTGAATCATAAACTCCATCTACCTTTTTAGCCAGAAGTATTACTTCAGCTTCAATTTCAGCTGCCCTTAAAGCTGCTGTTGTATCCGTTGAAAAATATGGATTTCCCGTACCAGATGCAAAGATAACAACCCTTGCCTTCTCCAAATGTCTAACTGCTTTTCTTCTTATATATGGTTCTGCAATTTGTCTCATTTCTATGGCTGTTTGCACTCTTGTAAGAACATCCATACCTTCTAGGGCATCTTGAAGAGCCAAAGCATTTATTACAGTAGCAAGCATTCCCATATAATCAGCTGTGGTTCTGTCCATACCTTCACCAGTTCTACCTCTCCAGAAATTGCCTCCACCTACAACTATAGCCACTTCTATACCTAATTCGTGTAGCTCCTTTACCTGCTTTGCTATAGCACTAACAGTATTACCATCTATGCCAAAGCCATTTTCTCCAGCTAAGGCTTCTCCACTTAATTTTAAGATTACTCTTTTGTATTTGGGACTCACTACCATGACCTCCGTTTATAATATTCTATAAAAACTTACAAAACCCTTCATTATGGTCAACATTCAATCTATTTTCATATTTAAATAAAAAAAATTATCTTTTATTATACATGAAGAAAATTATATTCCCCACCATTTTTCATAAGTTTATGATTTCCTACCTTTGTAAAAAGGAGAACACTATTTGTGTTCTCCATCTTAAGTTTTTAATTACTTATTTATTTGTTTTGCAACTTCTTCAGCAAAGTTCTCTTCTTTTTTCTCTAAACCTTCTCCAACTTCAAATCTTGCAAATCTTCTAATAGATAAGTTTTCACCTATTTTTGCAATTTTAGCAGTTAATAAGTCTCCCACAGTTACGTCAGGATCCTTAATGAAAGGTTGCTCAAGTAAGCAAATTTCTTTATAATGCTTTTCAATTCTACCTTCAACCATCTTATCAACGATTTTTTCTGGCTTACCTTCATTTAAAGCTTGGTTTCTTAATATTTCTTTTTCTTTTTCAATCTCTGCTTGAGATACTTCTTCTCTTGATATGTATTGTGGATTTGCTGCTGCAATTTGCATAGCTACATCCTTAACGAATTGCTTAAATTCATCATTTTTAGCAACGAAGTCAGTTTCACTGTTTACTTCTACTAATACTCCGATTCTTCCTCCATGGATGTAAGATTCTACAATACCTTCTGAAGCTAATCTTCCAGATTTCTTAGCTGCTTTAGCTAATCCCTTTTCTCTTAGAAGTTCGATTGCTTTGTCCATGTTACCTTCTGCTTCTATTAAAGTCTTCTTACAATCCATCATTCCAGCACCAGTGCTAACTCTTAATTCTTTTATCATAGCTGCAGTAATAGCCATTTTAAACTCCTCCTTGTCATATAGAAAAAGGTAAGAGAAGTAAGGAATAAATCCTTTCTTTACCCTTACCTACTTATTATATTATTCTTCGATTTGTTCCCCTTGCTTTCCTTCTATAATAGCATCTGCAACCTTAGCAGTTATTAATTTAACCGCTCTTATTGCATCGTCATTAGCAGGAATTACATAATCAACTTCATCAGGATCACAGTTAGTATCCACAATACCCACTACTGGAATTCCTAATCTTTGAGCTTCTTTAATAGCAATTCTCTCTTTTCTTGGATCTACCACGAAAATCATTCCTGGAAGTTCATTCATATCTTTAATTCCACCTAAGAACTTCTCTAGCTTTTCTTGCTCATGCTTTAACTTAATTACTTCTTTCTTAGGAAGAACATCAAATTTTCCTTCTTCTTCCATCTTAATTAAGGCATGTAAACGATCAATTCTTTTTCTGATTGTTTTAAAGTTAGTTAACATTCCACCTAACCATCTTTGGTTCACATAGAACATTCCAGATCTTTTAGCTTCTTGCTCAATAGCTTCTTGTGCCTGCTTTTTAGTTCCTACAAATAATACCTTTTCATTATTTGCTGCAACCTCTTTTACGAAATCGTAAGCTTGTTCAACTTTCTTTACAGTTTTTTGTAAGTCTATAATATATATACCATTTCTTTCTGTAAAGATATAAGGAGCCATCTTAGGATTCCATCTTCTTGTTTGGTGTCCAAAATGCACACCTGCTTCTAATAATTGTTTCATTGAAATTACTGACATTAGTTGCACCTCCCTGGTTTTTTTCCCTCCACTTTGGTCATCTTTTCAAGCACCCTTTATAGGGACCAACTTTAAAATCTCAAAGTGTGTGTCATAATTACCTTATGTAGTATAACATGTACATAAGTCTTTTGCAATAACTTTTTAAAATTTATTTCAATACATAGGTATTATTTCCATATTCATAGTTCTTATTCTTTATTTGTAATTTTCTCAATAATCTTATCTATGGGCGTATTTTTTTCCATTTCATATATTCCCCACCTTAACTTTTCCTCTAAATTTTTACTATTTATCCTTTTCAAGAAAAGTTGGGTAGATTGTATTATCTTATGATCTTTTAATATTTCTCCTATTTCTTCACTAGTAGAACCTTTAGGAATACTAACTTTTACTAATTCTTTTTCACTATTTTTTTCAATAATAGTCTCTTCTTTTTTAACCTCTTTATGGTATTCATCATTTTTAATGAAGTGATCTTTAGGATCTATCATACCCATTTGTTTTGCCTTTATTTTAATGTACTCGTCATTTATTTCTTCTTGAAAAAACTCTTTATTTATTATATTAAAAGTGGAAGAAATTATAAGACCTATTCCAATTCCCATAAGCAATGTTGTCTTTAAATTCTTTTTCAAAGGATCACCTCTTTTTTAAATTGCATATAAGCTGTACCTCACCGATCCCCCTATTTAATCGTTTTGCTATCTGGGATATGGAGTAACCATCTTTGTATAATTTAAGTATTTCTTCATTAATATTATCTTGATTTATTATTCTATGATCTATATTTGTTGATTCATAGTTTATATTCTTTTTTTGTACCTTCACTTCTTTTTCTTTTTCATTTTTACCTTTTATATTTAAACTATCTACCTTCATATCTATAAGTTCTATGCACTCTTCAATATACTCTAGTTTTCCATCTACTTTTCTTATAATTTCTTCATCCTTGTCCCTATTGATTTCATGCTCAATATTTTCTAAAGAAAAGTCCTCTGAAACTTCTTCCTCTCTTCCATCTTTAAAAAAAGAAAGGGTTCCTACTATTACAAATAATACACCTATTACTAATATAATATAATTTAACATTTTATCCCTACTTTATATCTTTATATCTAAATTAGATCCAACATTGTCTTTTTTCCTTTTTTCTTTATCCCTTTTCTTTTTCTTACGTTCCTTTTCTTTATCATTATTTTTCATATGGACATCATCTTTTTTCTCTGATTTATCTATTCTTTTTGCTTTTATTTCTGTTTCCTTCTGTTCTTCTTGAGCCATGTAACTTGCCTCTAGTGTGACTTTATTAACTTCCGTTTGTTTGTTTTTTGCTACCTCTTGACTTTTATAATAATTATTTTGAAAATCTAGTGGCCTAATATACATAATTTCACCATCCCTATAGGTGTATTATTTTTATGCCATCCTCATTTTTTATAAACTTAACTTTACTAAGTTCATCTCTTACATGGTAAATAGCATTATTTACACATATCTTAACACCTGGATAAACTTCTTTATCAATCCTTACTGATCCTATTTCTCTTGATTTAACAATCTCTTCTTCTATTGAGTCTAACTTTTCGTTTAGTTCCATTTCTTTAATCTTTAGAAAGCTTTCTGTCTTGATAGATTTTTCATATACAGCCTGCTTATCCTTAGTAAATAAAGGAGTATCTATTATTTTCCTTAATAATTTGATTGCCTTTAATACATTTTCACGGTTTTTGGTCACTACCTTTAACTCTTCTTGTGTTCTTATATATATTTCCTTATTTTTAGGATTAATTCCAGTCTCTATTTTAGTAATAGTAGCCATACTAGATCCTATAATCATAGCTTCGATTTCTTTTCCAGCAGTAGTTTCACCACCTACAACTAATCCCTTTCTTCCTTTGACATATATGGACCCTTGTACCTTTACATGAGAATGCATAATTATATCTACGAAAAGATCACCTTTTACGTCAACATTACTGTTTTGTATATATTTGCAGTTTAAATTTCCTTCACAAACTATATATCCATTATTTTGACCTTGTATCCCTTTGTGAATAATTATATGTCCGCCAGCTTTTATTTTAGCCCCTTCTACCACGCCTGAAACTTCAACATCACCTGTTGCCTCCACCTCAAATCCTGATCTTACATGTCCATTTATATGTATATTTCCATCAAAGTGAATATTTCCCGTATTATTGTCCACATCTCCTTGAATTTCATATACATTAGATACACTTATTTTCCCATTATCATATAATACTTGTCCAGCAATATTTGAGTAAACACTAAGACCATCTTCACTTAAAGTAGTATTCTTCCCAGCCCTGAGTAGAATATCTTTTCCCTTCCTAGCTCGTACATCCCTTCCAAATACATCTATTCCATTAGAACCATTTGTAGCCAACTCCTTTTTAGCTAGCAATTCATCCTTTTGCACCATTGCAATTAGGTTCAATTCTTTGAAATCAACAGTTCCATCTTCATTCATTTTAGGCTTAACTTTTTTATCTATAGGAAATTTGAGATTTATTTTAGCATCTTTTCCATTTATAGAACTAACACCTCTTGCAATTTCTTCTTTAATTATATTGTTTCCATGTCTTAAGAGTTCTTTGATTTTATCATGATTTATTCCATACTTTATTCTACGATCTTTTAAAGTATTTAAAATGTCTTCCTCTGTTTTTAACTCTTCATCTAATATAGTAATGTATACTACCATATTATCCTGTGAAACATCTAAAAATATTTTATTCACATCAATCACACCTTCGCACTTTAAAACTACATTATAGTTGAAAGTCTAGTTCCTAATTTATTTATTGCTTTACTATGAATTTGCGATATTCTTGATTCGGATACACTAAGAACATGGGCAATTTCCTTATATGTTAACTCTTCATAATAATATAATTTTATAACCATTTGTTCTTTCTCTGACAAATTTTCTAAACTCCTAATCAACTCTGCTTTTATTTCTTCTTTTTCTATGTTCCTATCAGGATCATATTCATGATAATTTGATATTATTGAAAAATTACTGTTATTAGATATTTTCTCTTCCAAAGACACTATAGATAAAGTATGTATTTCATTAAATACATTATCTAATTCTTTTTTACTTAAGCCCATATACTCTGCAATTTCCCTATCTGTGGCATATCGTCCTAGTCTATTTTCCAATTCAGAATAAGCTTTTTCAATATTTTTATGTTTTTGTCTTATTGACCTAGGAACCCAATCTAAATTTCTCAATTGATCAATTATGGCTCCTCTAATTCTAATTTGAGCATAGGTTTCAAATTTCACATTTTTATTATAATCAAATTTATCAATAGCGTCTATAAGGCCAAAAATTCCATAGCTTATTAAATCCTCATATTCCACATTGTTTCCATAGCTACTAAATAGTCTACCTGCCACATTTCTTACTATTGAAACATATTTTAAAATCAATTTTTCTTTCATATGCTTATCTTTTGTCTTTTCATACAACTGCCATAACTTTTTATCATCCATAAAAATCCCCCCTAGATTATTCCTTCTCCCCATATTCCTCTATCATATCTAAGGGACCAAACGGTTCTTTTTCTTTCAGTTTTACCATATTATTAGCAAAATACTTACTAGAAATGAACAATATTATATAAAATATTAATCCTCTACTCACAAATACAGAAAATTCCATTCTTTTAACAATACCTATGACTGCTCCAATTAGCACAAATATACTTAAAAGAAAATAATGAAGATATTTCAGCGCAAACATTTAAACAACTCCTACTATATTTCTTTTGTACCCTTTCCAATAGTCTTTATGAATAAAATTCCCGTATCTGAACTTATTTCTATGGTTCTTCCAAAATTGCCACCTGTATCATCTCCTATTAATCGTATTCCCTTTTCTTTTAAAATGTCTTTGGTGGCAATTATATTTCTTTGACCTATTTTCATTAAGTCATTTTTAGTTGAAAATGAAAACATTTGGGCTCCCCCTGCAATTTTGCTTACAAGACGGGTTTTCCGGGCCCCAGCCCTAATCATTTTATCTATTAAAATATCCATGGCCGTATCTGCAAACTTTGCAGGATTGCTGTTATTTTTAATACTTTTACTAGAGGGAAGCATTATATGGGCCATACCTGCCACTTTACTTATTGGATCATATAGAGTAATCCCTACACATGAACCTAATCCTAGAGTAGTTAAGCTATCCCCTGACTTTGCCACATTTAAATCTGCCATTCCCACTTTAATTACTTTCCCCATTATTCTAGCACTCCTAAACTCTTTAATAGTATTTCAAAGGACTGTACATCTGGGATTAAGAAAAAATATCCTTTTATATTGTGATCTCCCTCATTTAATTCCGTTTCTATCAATAGTACCTTATCTCCAACTTGTCCATATTGAATTATAGGTACACTAAGTATTGCTCCTGCCATATCTACTGTTAAAGAAGGAATGGAAATTTTCATGGCTAATTTTGTTAAACTAGTTAATGAACGTACATATGCACCTGACAAAATATTTCCCACTTCCTGTAATGCAGATATATCCCACTCGCTTAATTCTTCCCCATCCTCGTCCTTATTCATAAGCATATTGGCTAATCTTTTTGAAGAATCCATATTCAATAAAAACATTATATTTCCATTTATATCTCCGTCCACATCAAAATTAATGCCACATATTTTCTTTTCAGCTCCACCTAGCAACTCTGTAACTTCATTAAATTCTAATATATCAACCTTAGGAACTTCCATATCTACTCTTCTATTTAACATAGTAGCTAAAGCTGTAGTTGCATTTCCTGCACCTATATTTCCTATCTCCCTTAAAACATCTAATTGCACATTATTTATTTCATCTAAAGTCATTTTCATAATTACATTTCTCTCCTTAAGCAAAATACTTAACTTTGTAAAATCCCCTCAATGTCCAATAATATTATAATTCTCTCCTTGTCCTTTCCTATGGCCTTAATATTTTTTTCTGATACATTCTCACTTACCTTTGGTGCATCTTCTAATTGTATTTTATCTAACTTTATTACTTCTGAAGATGAGTCCACAAGTAAGCCTACTATAACTTCGTCACATTTAGTTATAATTATTCTACTATCACTAGTTAATTGGACATTTTCTAAGTTTAATCTTGTTCTTAGGTTTATTACCGGAATTATTTCACCCCTTAAGTTTATGACCCCCTCCACATAAGTTGGA
The DNA here is from genome assembly GCF_025210435.1 of Anaeromicrobium sp. Classification (GTDB taxonomy): domain Bacteria; phylum Bacillota; class Clostridia; order Peptostreptococcales; family Thermotaleaceae; genus Anaeromicrobium. The sequence goes on along the minus strand of NZ_JAOART010000123.1, from coordinate 32,884 downwards.
GAATGGGGAACTCTAGTAATATCTATGACCTTTTCTATAGTTTGGACATTGTGAATATCAATACCATAATATTCCTTTCCTAATTCAAATAATACATATTGATTTTCTAGTAATTGCACATTTTCACTCATGTATATCTACTCCTTTAACTTATAGTAATGAATTAGTATCAACAATCAACGCTACTTGACCATTACCTAAAATAGTAGCTCCAGCTATAATATTAATTCCTGATAAAAACTTTCCTAATGATTTTATAACAATTTCTTGTTGACCAATAAGACCATCCACAATAAATCCAGCCACCTGTTCTCCCTTTTTAACCACAACTACAATTAAATCTTCTTTATTTTCTTCACTGGTATTTACATCTAATATTTTTTCCATTCTTAAAAGTGGAAGGGTAGTATCCCTATATAAAACAACTTCTTGTTCTTGTATTTTTCTTATATTTTGTGATTTAATAGTTATAATCTCTTTGATAGAGTTTAATGCTATTGCGTATTTTTCTTCTCCCACATTAACTAATAAAGCTTGTATAATTGCTAAAGTTAAAGGTAATCTAATAACAAATTTTGATCCTTTAAGCCTTGTACTTTGAACTTCTACGGCTCCACCTAAAGATTCTATCTTCGTTTTTACTACATCTAATCCAACACCACGTCCTGAAATATCTGATATTTTATCAGCAGTAGAAAATCCTGATTTAAACAACAGTTGAAGTGCATCCTTATCATCTATAGTACTCATTTGCTCTTCTGTGATCAATCCATTATCTTTGGCTTTATTTTTAACCTTGTTTATGTTAATTCCACCACCATCATCTTCCACTTCAATAACTACACTATTACCATCTGGATAGGCTATTAACTTAACCGTACCTATTTCTGATTTTCCATTTTTAACTCTTTCATCTGGATTTTCTATTCCATGGTCTATTGAATTTCTTATTAAATGGATTAGTGGATCTCCTATTTCATCTATTACAGTTCTATCTACTTCCGTTTCTTCTCCTAACATGATTAAAGAAATCTCTTTTCCTAATTCTTTAGATAAATCTCGTACCATTCTAGGGAATCTATTAAATACCCTTTCTATAGGAACCATTCTTACTTTCATAACTGCATCGTGAAGATTAGTAGTAATTCTTTCTAAGTATTCTATAGATTCATTCATGTCCTGCTTCTTGGTAGTTTCTTCCATATCCGTAAGTCTTGATCTAGTTATTATTAATTCACTTACCAAATTCATTAAATTATCTAATCTATCTATATCTACTCTAACAGTTTTTCCCAATTTAGGTTTAGAACTCTTTGCTTTGCCTTCCTTTTTAACTGTTTTTCTAGGCTCTACTTTCTTCTTTTCTACTTTTACCTTTTCTTTTTCCGGTTCCCCTGCCTTTTCCATTATTGTTTCTATATACACATTTTCAATTTCAGATATGCTTTTTATTCTTTCTAGTATTTCATTTCCATTACTCTTTGATACGATTACTAATTCAAAGATATATTCAAAATTTTCATCCTCTATATCTTCCACAGTAGGATTAGCTTTTACGATTTCCCCATCCTTTTCAAGGGTATTAAATATTATAAAAGCTCTTGCTGATTTTAGCATACAATTTTGATTTAGTTCTATTTTTAACTTAAAAGAGTTAAATCCATCCTTTACAGATTTTAATAGAACGTTCTTAGTAAATTCATCAATTTCGATTTCTATCTTTCCATTTTTAGAAGATTGATCCTCATCTACAGGTTCCATGATATTCTCCACAGTAGCTGCTACTTCTTCTTTTACTTCCTCTTTAACTTGTGAATTTTCAGGATTTATAGCTTCATGAAGCTTCACTAGTAAGTGAGAATAATCCTTATCACCTTCACTTCCAGTTTCCACTATATTGTTAATGTATTCTTCTAGTACATCTAAACACTGAAATAATACATCGATTATATTATCCGTTACTCTTACATCACCACTTCTTACAGATTGTAATATATCTTCCATTTCATGGGTGAAATGAGCGATTTTACTGAAACCCATAGTTGCAGACATTCCCTTTAAAGTATGGGCAACTCTAAAAATCTCATGTACTAACTCAATCTCATCTTTATCATTTTCTAATTTTAGTAGTGCCTCATTCATATTTTGTAAATTTTCTTTAGACTCTTCTATAAAAATTTCTAAATATTGATTTATATCCATGACTATACCCCCACTATTTTATTTATCTCATCAGCAATATCCTGCAAAGATACAATTTTATCAACACATCCTAAGTTCACAGCTGACTTAGGCATTCCATAAACCACGCAACTTTCTTCGTCTTGTGCAATAGTTATGGCTCCCTTTGACTTTAAATTCACCATTCCTTTAGCCCCATCAGAGCCCATACCTGTCATTATTACTCCTAGCATATCTGTAGTAACCTCATTGGCTGCAGAATCAAATAATACATCCACAGAAGGTCTATGTCCAGAAACGGGCCTATCTTGTGAAAGTTGTATTTTATATTTACCACCAACCTTTTTTATCTTCATATGTCTATCTCCAGGTGCAATATATGCACATCCTGCCATTAGAATGTCATTATCTTGTGCTTCTTTTACGCTGATTTCTGATAGGTCATTTAATCTCTTGGCCAAGGATTTAGTGAAACCTGGAGGCATATGTTGCACGATTAATAAACTACCCTTAATATTCTTTTGTATATCGGGTATTACATATTGAAGTGCTCTAGGCCCACCTGTTGACGTACCTACTACAATAATTTTGTTGGACTTATTATTAAATGTTTTATGTATATCCTTAGTAGTATGTACCTTTGGTTTATGTACACTTTTAGTTCCATTGACCTTTGTTTTGTATGCCCTTTTGATTGAAGCTTTTTTCTCTATCCTAACCTGGGATGCAACTTTAATTTTCTCTGTAACTTCCCTTTGTACATCATCATTATTCATTTTAAATATATTAGTAGGTTTAGTTATGAAGTCTACAGCACCTAACTCTAATGCCTTTAGGGTTGCATCAGCCCCCTTCTTAGTCAAACTACTAAGCATAACTACAGGTAGTGGTTTGTTTTCCATTATCCATTCTAAACACTTTATGCCATCCATTATGGGCATTTCCACATCCATAGTTACCACATCTACCTGAAGTTTTTCTAATTTAGCTGTGGCTTCTTTACCATTTTTCGCTATTTCAATCACTTCTAAACCTTCATTTGAGTTTATAATGTCTGATAATATTCTTCTCATGAATGCAGAATCATCTACTATTAGCACTCTCTTCTTCCTCATTTATATCAGTCCTTTTTTTCTCATTTTTCTTTGGGCATCAAATATAAATTTTACGATTCTTTCTCTATTGTTAATACTTATGTCCTTATAGGCTAATCCCACTTCATATTGGGAATATATTTCTTCATACAAATTACATCTCAAAACTTTTGCTATAACTTTAATAGGTTTATCTCCATTTTTTATAAAAAGTTCTATAATAGTGCCCTTTTGCACTGGTTCCTTACATAATACTCTTATGCCTCCACCACTTATATCTTTAGACAATCCCTCTACTACTTTAACAACATCTCCCTTATCATTGTTTATATGCATTTCTACATTTAATACCATGTCTAACCTATAATAATCTCTTCTTTGGATCTTATCAATTTCACTAGTTTTAATTACCTTTAGGTAAGGTATGTTTCCTTTATTTCCCCTATCTATTACGCGAGCCTTAAATCCATAGAACCCTGTTCCCTTTTTTGTGTATATTAATTTTATTTCATCTCTAATACTAATTGGTCTTATAGTTCCTTTACTAATGGGAATACCTACTAATAGGCAATTTTCCGATATAGTATCTATCACTTGACTAATTAGTCTCTCCTTTTTATTTATATTTAAAGTTTCTAGTAACTCTATTTCTAATTTAGTACCAACTTCGGGCATTTGATTGTTTATCATACTTCTACCTACCTTCACTTAGTGTTATTAAGTATATAAGCCTTTTATAATCTATCTAAGTGCTTATCTATTGATAAAATCCTTTTTATATCCTGACACAAGTCTATTTATAAATTTTTTAAAACCACCTGCTTTATAACTATCCTTTTCCTTTTTATCCACAATACTACTTGCAATTACTTTAATTCCCTTACTTACGGTGGAGTCAGGATAGCTTAAAGTAAAAGGTTTCTGCATCTTTACTGACTTTGTGACCATATTATCATCATATAAAAAACCTAATTTTTTCAATTTAGTATTTAGGAACCTTTGACTAGTAATATTTAATTTATTAAATACCTCTTGAGCCTCATTTTCCGATTCTACCCGATTAATTAAAAGACGTATATCATTTAAATTGTCTACGGCTATATTTTTAATTAATGCATAAGCATCAGTAATTGAGGTAGGCTCTGGAGTTGTTACTACAATAGTTTGTTCTGCTGCCCTAACAAATGATAATACAGTACTATTTATTCCAGCACCCGTATCTATTAAAATATAATCAGAAATTTGCCCTACTTCATCCAAATCTCTTACTAATGGACTTAGTTCTCTTTCAGTTAAATCTATAAGTTCTTTAAGTCCAGATCCACCTGAAATTAGATTTATTCCCTTAGGACCTTTTACCATGGCTTCCCTAAGGGTTTTTCTTCCATTTATTACATCTGCTAAGGTATACTTTGGTATAACCCCTAAAATCACATCCACATTAGCCAAGCCAATATCAGCATCAATTATAGTAACTCTATACCCTAAGTTTATAAGTTCTAATCCTAAATTTATAGTAAAGTTTGATTTTCCAACACCACCTTTACCACTAGCTACAGCAATTATTCTAGGCTCATGTCTAGGTCCATTATAGGATTGAAAATTTCCATCTACTACTACATCCTTTTTCTTTATAATATCTCTTAACCTTTTAGCTTGATCATTCATTAAATCCACCTACAATATTTTCTGCTATTTTTTGTGCGTTAGCAATCTCTATATCATCTGGAACACTTTGTCCATTAGTTATATAAGATAAATTCTTCTTTGCGTATAATTTAGCATTTAAAATATTTGCATAATTCCTACCTTCATCTATCTTTGTAATTATGATTTTATAATCTTCTACAAACTTATAAGCTTCAATTATATGAATCATGTTATCGTAAGAACTCGTGTTGCTAAGAACTAAATATATTTCTGGTTCTTCTAATAATTCTATTATTTTTTTAACTTCCTCTAATTGCTCTGAATTATTATGATTTCTTCCAGCAGTATCTATCAAAATTACATCCTTATCTTCATAGTTGCTTATTGCTTCATTAATTTCTTGTGGCTCATAAACTACTGAAACAGGTACATTTAATATTTCAGCATATACTTTTAATTGTTCAACAGCAGCAATTCTATAGGTATCTGCTGTGATAAATCCCACTTTCTTTTTTTCATTGATTATATATTTTGCTGCTAATTTAGCTAATGTGGTGGTTTTTCCAACTCCTGTTGGTCCCATAAATACTATTATCTTTTGTTTTTCAATTTCCATATCTTCCTTAACTTGTCCCAAGATTTCCTTTATTACATTTTCAATTCCCTTATTAATAAATTCTTCATTTCCCTTGGTAAAGGTTAGTCTTTTGTTTACAATATTCATCATAGTATCTACTGATCCTTTGGATAGTCCTGAATTGATTAGCTTATTATAATATTCCATATACATGTTATTACTTATATCTTCTTCATTCCCTTGGCTTTTTCCTTCTTTAACAAAATTTGACAAAATATTTTCTATATTCTCTATTTTATCCTTTAATTCACCCAAATTCCCATTAGATTTATCCTTAAGATTATTCACTACAAATTTATCATATTTAATGTTCTTATGATCGCTCTTCCCTTCATCAACGGCAGCCACTACTTCATGTAGTGGCTTTTTAAATATACCGAAGAAACCAGACTTTTTTATTTTTCTAGAATGTAATATTAGGGCATCGCTTCCTAGTTCTGCCTTAACTTTCATCATTGCTTCGTATGAAGTTTTTCCAATGTATCTTTTTACTTTCATTTTATACACTCACCATCCCAATTGATCTTACTTCTACCTTAGGGTCCATTTCATTATAGGAAAGAACTACTATTTCACTACTTAATTGTTCTGTTAACTTTTTAAAGTAAAATCTCACAATAGGAGAAGTTAATACTATAGGCTGCTCCCCTATAGATGTAGCCTTTTCTATTTCTCTGGCTAATTTATTCAGTATGCTTTGTGCCAAAGATGGTTCTAAATTTAAGTAAGAACCGTGTTCAGATTGTTGTATGGATTTTACTATTGACTGTTCTAATTCTGGATTTAATGTTATTACCTTAGCCATGTTATTTTCTACAAATTGTTTCGTTATGGCTCTATATAATCCCTGTCTTACATACTCTGTAAGCATATCCGTATCATTTGTAATAGGAGCATAATCTGCTAAAGTCTCTAATATACTAACTATATCCCTTATGGATATACCTTCTCTTAAAAGGTTTGAAAGAACTTTTTGGATTCCTCCTAAAGATATGGCCTTAGGCATGACTTCATCCACTAAAGCTCCATGATTTTCTTTTATATTATCAATAAGTATTTTAACTTCTTGTCTTCCAATAAGTTCATGGGAATGTCTTTTAACAATCTCTGTTAAATGGGTTGATATTACAGAGGATGAGTCTACCACAGTATATCCAAATATTTCTGCTTTTTCTCTCTCATTTTCTTCTATCCACTTGGCAGGTAAACCAAAGGCTGGTTCTATCGTATCGATTCCCTCTATATCTCCTTCTGCCATACCTGAATTCATGGCTAGATAGTGATCAAACATAATCTTACCCTTAGTAATTTCTATCCCCTTTATTTTAATTAAATATTCATTAGGCTCTAATTGTATATTATCCCTTAATCTTATCATGGGAACCACAATACCTAATTCTAAAGCACATTGTCTTCTTATCATGACCAATCTGTCAAACAAATCCCCTCCTTGCTTTGGATCAGCAAGGGGTATTATTCCATATCCAAACTCTAATTCTATTGGATCTACTTGAAGAAGAGGAATTACATTTTCTGGTTTCCTTATTTCACTAGCTTCATCACCTTCCTCTTGTATCTCCATTTCTTCTATTTCTTCTGTTGTAGTTTCTTTTAATATGAATCCAAGATATATGAAAACCGATGCCAATACAAATAATGGCAACTTAGGTAAACCTGTAAAACCTAAAAATATTAAAACACCTGAAACTATGAACATTATTTTAGGTTGATTAAATAATTGTTTAATTACATCACTACCTAAATCAGAATCTGATGCAGCTCTAGTTACTACAATACCTGCTGCCGTAGATATTAACAAGGCTGGTATTTGACTTACTAATCCGTCTCCTACAGTTAGTAGGGTATACTTTTGTAGTGCCTCAAGAAAACTAAGGCCACCACCTAACATACCAAGAACAAACCCAGCCCCTATATTAATAACTGTGATTATTATTCCCGCTATGGCATCTCCCTTAACAAATTTACTTGCACCATCCATGGCTCCGTAAAAATCAGCTTCCCTTTGAATTTTTTCTCTTCTACCCCTTGCATCAGCTTCTGTTATTATGCCTGAATTTAAATCTGCATCGATAGACATTTGCTTTCCCGGCATTGCATCAAGGGTAAATCTTGCTGAGACTTCTGAAACCCTTTCTGCACCCTTGGTAATTACCATAAATTGTATAATAACAATGATCAAGAATATGATAAAACCAACAACGGCATTTCCACCTATAACAAACTCACCAAAGGCCTCAATTACATCTCCTGCATTTCCTTTAGATAATATCATCCTAGTAGTTGAAATATTTAAAGATAACCTAAGCAATGTAGTTAACAATAACATGGATGGAAATATTGCAAACTGCAATGGTTCCTTATTATATATGGAAATTAGTAGTATTAATAGGGCCAGTGCTATATTCATACTAAGTAAAAAGTCTAGTACTCCTAAGGGAACTGGTATTATAATTATTACTACTACTGCAATTACTGCAAGGGATACTACTATATCACCAAACCTCATTTCTTAGCCTCCTAGTTCACGTTCTTAATCTTATATACATAAGCCAGTACTTCAGCAACTGCCTGGTATAAATTAGGAGGAATATATTCTCCTATATCTACACTAGCATAAAGCGCCCTTGCCAAAGGCTTATTCTCAACTGTGATAACTTCATTTTCTTTAGCAATTCTTTTTATATTTTGAGCTATGAGATCCTTTCCCTTAGCTATGACCATGGGGGCGTCTTGCTTCTCATTATCATATAAAAGAGCTATTGCATAGTGAGTTGGATTTGTAATTATTACATCTGCCTTTGGAACTTCTTGCATCATCCTACTCATAGCCATTTTTCTCTGTCTTTCTTTAATCTTACCCTTTATTTTAGGATCTCCCTCAGTTTGCTTATATTCTTCTTTAATTTCCTGCTTACTCATTTTTAAATCTTTTTCATATTGCCACTTTTGGTAAAAATAATCAAAAAAACCTAATATTAATAATATGACACTTCCTCTTATTCCAATTGATATAGCCCTATCAAACATGTAACCTCCAATTTGACTTATGTCCATATCTATGGCATTTAAAAAATTAGTGGATTCCTTAATAATATATTTAATCAAAACATACCCCACAAGACCAATTTTTGAAATGGACTTAAAAAATTCTACCACATTCCTAATTGAAAACAATCTTTTAAATCCACTCATAGGATTTATTTTGTTTAAGTCAAATTTAAGATTTTTAGTTGTAAATAAAAAACCAATTTGCATATAATTACAAGCTAAACCAGTAATAAGGGCAACTCCCGCAATTGGCATAAAAATCTGTAAAATTTTCACAATCACACTAATGGACAGGGCACTAACTGTCTTTATGGTAATGTCATTAACATATTGTACTTCAAATAACATATTTTTAGTAAAAGTAGCTATATTTGTATATATATATGAACCCAAAAGCTTTAAAGCTGTAAATACCAAGAGTAATACAAAGGCTGTATTTATTTCTTTACTCTTTAGAACTTGTCCTTTATCTCTAGCTTCTTTTCTTCTCTTTGGGGTAGCTTTCTCTGTTTTTTCACCTGAAAATAGTTGTAAATTTATTTCAAATTTCATTTTCACATCATCCTCGTGCAATACTATTAAAAAACTCATATATTGATTCAACCATTATCTCAGCTATGTTAGTATATACTCCTAAATAAATGGGTAGTAATATGACTAATACTGATAGACCAACTATTATTTTTAAAGGCATACCTACTACAAAAACATTCATCTGAGGCATAGTCTTAGCAAGTATTCCTAGTAAAACATTTGCTAGGAATGTGGAAACTATAACAGGTGCAGCAATTTTAAAGGCAATAACAAAACTCATAGAAAATATCCTAATAACCAAATCTAATATAAAGGTACCATTAATAGTCTTATCTATAGGTATATATTTAAAACTATCTACTATGGCATATATTACCTTGTGATGAGAATTAGTAGATAGAAATACCAATATAGAAATTAAGTAGAAGAAATTAGCCGTTAAGGGCACTTGCGTATCATCTTGAGGGCTTATAACACTAGCCATGGAAAAACCCATTTGCAAATCTATTATAAACCCTGACATGTATACAATTGTGTAGTACAAATAAGCTATCATTCCTATACTCATACCTATAATACTTTCTTTTACTATGTTAATGCCAAATAACAAAAAAGTACTATTATCAATAAGACTTTCAATTTCTATAAATGGAAATATTATTATTGCTATTAAAAAACTCAATATTATTTTTATATGACTTAGTATCATTTTATCCCTAAAGAATGGGATACTCACCATTATTCCAATAATTCGTGATAAAACTAACAAAAATATATCTTTATTGTTTAAAATTTTTAATACTATATCCATATCTCATCCTTATTTTATTGTATATATTTGTCTATATTCAGAAAAAGACCCTGTGTATAATCTACTATAGTATTTAATATCCAGGGTCCAAAGACCATAATTGCAATTAATACTGATAATATTTTAGGAACAAATGTCAAAGTTTGTTCCTGTATTTGTGTAGTAGCTTGAAATATACTTATGGCTAATCCCATAAATAAAGATAACATAAGCATAGGTGCAGCTAATAAAATTACTTTTGTCATTGATTGTTGTAACAACTCTACAATTAAACCTTGACTCATCTTCCCACCTCTAATTAAAACTCAACATTAATGATTTTATTATTAAATTCCAACCATCAACCAAGATAAATAATAGTATCTTAAATGGCAATGATATCATAACTGGTGGTAACATCATCATTCCCATAGACATTAAGGTACTAGCTACTACCATATCAACCATTATAAATGGAATAAATATTATAAAACCTATCTGAAACCCGGTCTTAAGCTCACTTATTATAAAAGCTGGTATAAGTACTTTATTAGGAATATCCTTTAAAGTGGCCGGTTCATCTAAATTAGATATATTGACGAATAATGCCAAATCCTTTTCCCTAGTTTGTTTAAACATAAACTTCCTTAAGGGCTCCATACCATACTCAATGGCTTCCTCTTGAGATATTTGTTCATTTGTATATGGCACTATAGCTTTTTCATTTATTTCAGTAGCTATAGGTGCCATTACAAAAAATGTTAAAAATAAAGCTAAACCAACCATTATTTGATTTGGTGGAGTAGTCTGAGTTCCCACTGCCTTTCTAATAAAGGACAAGACTATTATTATTCTAGTAAAACATGTCATCATTATTAATATGGATGGAGCAAGAGCAAGTATAGTAAACAAAAATAATATCTCAATACTACTAGATACTTCTCTTGGCGTATTGGCTTTTCCCAAACTTATTCCTATCTTTGGAATTGATAAAGTAGTTTCAGCATAAGACCCATTTGTTGACATAATTAATATAATTATTACAATTAAAACAATCTTGCTTTTAGGAAAACTCTTCATATTTTTCGTCCTTATCTATTTTTTATATTTTATACTCTTATTTATTGTTTCTTTAAATATTTCTTTAAAACCGAAACTTTCCTTATTTTCTTTAATCTTATCTATTTTTTCTTTTGAAATTTTCTCTATGAAGTTTATTTCATTCTTTCCTATGGCCAATATATAGTACTCGTCCAAAATTTCAATTATATTTATGGATTTATTCACACCTAAATTGAACTTATATATAATTTTAAATGGTCCTCTACCTATGAACTTATTGCTTTTACTAACTAATAAATTAGTAACCACATAGGTTAACCCTAATACTAGTAAGAAGCTTACGAAAGCACTTAAAAAGTTAATTTTGACTTCCCCTCTCCATTTATCCTAAAACTTTTTTAACAGCTTCTATAATCCTGTCTGCCTGGAATGGCTTTACAATGAAATCTCCTGCACCAGCCTGTATAGCTTCTATTACCATAGCCTGCTGTCCCATGGCAGAACACATAACAATTTTAGCTCCCGGATTTATTTTCTTTATTTCCTTCACTGCTTGAATTCCATCTACTTCTGGCATAGTAATATCCATTATTACTAGATCAGGTCCTAACTCTTTATATTTTTCAATAGCCTTAGCTCCATTTTCAGCTTCCCCCAAAACGTTATATCCATATTTTGTTAAAACATCTTTTACCATCATTCTCATAAATGCAGCATCATCTACTACTAAAATTCCTTTTGACATATAAATTCCTCCCTATCAAAGTTAATAGTTATTATTTTATTTTATTTTTTGTTTTGTTTTATTATATCTGTAACTCTTATACCATAGTTCTCATCAATTACTACAACTTCTCCCTTTGCCATAAACTGTCCATTAACTAGTATATCTAGAGGCTCTCCTACTAATTTATCTAGTTCTATTACTGTTCCTGGAGAGAAGGATAATATTTCACTAATTTTTTTTGTAGTTCTTCCAAGTTCAACAGTAACTTCAAGTGGCACATCTCTTATTAATCCAATATTTCCTCTTTCTATATAATTTGGTTCATTATCAAATGAATCAAATTGTACTGGTTGAACATTAACAGGTTGTGACCTATTTACTTGAGCAGTACTAGCCAAAGTTGGTTCATTCCTTTCTATAGGTGTATTATATAGAACACCTGGAGAAGCTTGAGTATTATTTGAACTCATATCTATATTATCATATTTTGTAATATTATTGCTATTATCTGTAGATTCTTCTTTTAAATTTATTTCTTCTTTTACATCTTCACTTATGTCTACAGTTCCCATGGATGCTTCATATAAAGTCCTTACCATATCCTTTGCAAACTCTATAGGAATAATTTGCATTATTTCACTATCTATTAAATCTCCTATTTCCATTCTAAAAGCTACTTTTACCACATCATCGCTATAGTCTATAAAATCAAAGGATTCTAAGCTTTTAGCAAAGTTTACAGATGTGGCCTTTGGTGGATTAATATCAATCTTACTATTAAACATTTCTGATAGGGATGTGGACGAAGACCCAACCATTTGATTCATAGCTTCACCAATGGCACTTAAATGAAGTTCTGTTAACTCACCAGCAGTATTTGTTCCATCTCCTCCCATCATTAAATCGGTTATTATCTTTACATCCTCTTCCTTTAAAACTAGAAGGTTTGTTCCCTTTATTCCCTCTTTATAACCTACTTCTACTGCCACGAAAGGAATAGGATATTGATCTGCCAATTCTACCATACTAAGCACAGTTACTTTAGGAGTAGTTATATTTACCCTCTGCCCTAGTAAAGTAAACAATGTGGTAGCAGAAGTTCCCATACTTATATTTCCCATTTCACCAAGTGCATCCTTTTCATCATCTGTAAGGATATCACTATTAGAATTGTTACCCTTAGCTAAGTTATTCGTCCCAGAATCACTAGGAGTTGAAGCTGGTGCTTGAGAAGTTCCATTAAGTAGGGCGTCTATTTCTTCCTGCGAAAGCATGTCTGCCATATTATTCATCTCCTTTCGTAAGGACATTTTCAATTCTTATAGCCATTTTATTGCCCTTAGTTCCTATTTTCCCTGTATACTTTAAGTTTTTACCTACATACACTTTTGCATCTTGTTTAATAGTTGCATCTATTGGTATAACATCTCCTATTTGTAACTCTAGAAAATCTCTTACAGTTATAGAAGAGGTTCCTAATATGGCCTTAACTATTATGTTACTTTTCTCAATTCTCTTTTCTATGATTTCTTCATCTTCTTTTGTACTTTCTTTTGTTTTAGTATTAAACCAAAACTTTGTATTAAGTTTTGGAAGTATGGGTTCTACTAATATATGTGGTATACATATATTCATCATACCCTCAATTTCTCCTATCTTGATATTTAGAGTCACTAATGCTATGGTTTCATTTGGAGAAACTATTTGAGCAAATTGAGAATTAGTTTCTATCTTTTCGATTTTAGGTCTTAACTCAATTACATTTTCCCAAGGTTCCTTTAATAATTTTACCATTTCTCTTACTATCTTTTTTAGTAAAGATAATTCAATTTCAGTAAATCCTCTTTTTTCCTCAAAGGCATCACCATTCCCACCTAATAACCTGTCCACAAAGGAAAAGGCTATATTGGGTCCTATATCAAGTATTATTTGACCCTCTAGGGGAGAAAAGTCAACAATTCCTAGTATAGTTGGGTTTGATATGGAATTTGTAAACTCATAATTAGATAATTGTTCTACACTTATCACTTCCACACTTACAAGACTTCTTAAATATGCTGATAAGAAATTTTTTAAAAGCCTTGCGTAGTTTTCATGGATAATATGTATAGTTCTTATCTGATCTTTAGGGAATTTATCAGGTCTTCTAAAATCATAATCTTTAATTTTTACTTCGTTTATTTCTTCTTTGATTTCTTGTGCATCTACTTCCCCTGTGCTTAATGCTTGCAAAAGCTGGTCTATCTCACTTTGTGACAGTACATCTGACAATTAAATTCCCCCCTCTACTATTGAACTATGAACTCTACGAAAAAGACATCCAGTATTTCACTTGAGGGCACAATTTTTTTGATTTCCTTTAAAATTTCTTTTCTTAAAGCTTCCTGTCCACCAACTACTAGTAAATCTTCCTCACTCTTTTTGCCTAATATTTCCAAAACCCCATTTTTAATTTTAGAATTCTTCTCTTTGAATTTTTCAACTAATTTTTCATCGGAAATTTCAACATCCATGTTAATCTTCAAAATTCTCCTACTGTCTTGTACATTGGCATAAATTTCTCCCATTGAATGGGTATATGTTTTTATTTCTTTAGGTTTTTCCTGTTTATTCTTTGATGTTATATAAAATACAGTTCCACCAAGGACAAGTGCAGTTATTATAAACCCTATTACGCTATACATTATAACTTTTTTAGTAGTCATTTAATCCACCCTTTATCTAGTATTATGATTGTGAAAAATCAGAACGTAAAATTAATATATCTACCCTTCTATTCTTAGATTTATTTTCCATAGTATCATTTGGTGCTACAGGATGATATTGGCTATATCCTGAGGCTGATAGTCTTTTAGGCTCCACATATGTATCTTCTATTAAAAATCTAACCACATTAGAAGCTCTTGAAATGGATAATTCCCAATTGGTAGGATACTTTTTAGACCTAACTATTGGATCTGAATCCGTATGACCTTCCACAGTAATGTATTTAGATTTGAATTCTTCCTGTTTAATTATATCTCCTAAAAATCTTAAGGTTTCCTTTGCGTTCTCTTTAAGTTCTGCTTTCCCTGAACCAAAGAGTACATTTTCATTAAGTCGTATTAAAAGTCCTCTTGATTCTAATTCTACAAAAATTTCATTTTTCATATTGTTTTCTTCTAAGTATTTATTTATTTTTTCCTCCATTACCTTAAAATCACGAATTTCTTTCAATTGTTTCGTTAATTTATCCTCATTTAAGCCCTTATCAATGTACTCACTCCCATCAATAGTTTTTCCTGCATGTAATACACCTGCTGATCCTTGAAAAGATTTCATAACAGCAGTGAACTTACGCTGGTCTATTGTGGAAAATGCAAATAATAGTACGAAAAAGCATAATAATAGGGTCATCAAATCACTAAAGGTGGTCATCCATTCGGGAGCTCCACCCTTTGCTTCTTCAGGTTTCTTTTTCTTTGCCATCTAACCTTCAGCTCCCTCTGAACCATCTCCTAGTCCCTTTCTCATACCTGGAGGAAGGAAGGATTCTAGTTTTACCTCAATTATTCTTGGATTTTCACCAGCTTGTATTGACAATAAGCCCTCAACCATAACTTCCTTTATTAACATTTCTTCCTTACTTCTTAATTTTAATTTTGTAGCTATAGGTATAAATACCAGGTTTGCTAAAACGGCTCCATAAAAAGTAGTAATAAGTGCTACTGACATCTTAGGTCCTACAGATGTGGGATCTTCTAAACTCTGTAACATGTTTATTAATCCAATTAGGGTTCCTATCATACCAAAGGCAGGGGCAAAAGCTCCTAATGCGTCAAATATACTTCTTCCTTCCCCATGTCTTTCATCTATAAATGCCAGTTCTGTTTCTAATATGTTTCTAACTAACTCTGGGTCTGTTCCATCTACTATAAGCATTATTCCCTTTTTTAGAAAATCATCATCAATTTTCGATGCGGCTTCCTCAAGGGCAAGTAACCCTTCCCTTCTAGCCACATTAGCAATTTCTACAATTTGATTTATACTTTCTTGATAATTAATAGAACCACCCTTAAAGGCCTTTTGGGCTACTTTAAAAGCAGCCTTTACCTTTTCCATTGGATAGGCTACAAACAATCCTGCAATAGTTCCCCCAATAACAATAAGTATAGAAGGCAGGTTGTAAAATGTTAAGATACTTCCATCTAGTAGTATACTTCCAACTATTAATGCCAATCCTAAAACTACCCCAATAACACTTCCTAAATCCAATCGTTACACCTCATTTCTATAATTATTGTTTCACAGTGAATCTGTTATAAATATTTCTTTTATATTCTATAATCTTTTCTATTACTTCACTGTCCCCTTCTAGGACTACTATTTTTTTACCTGAAGTTAAAGTAATTGTAGTATCTGGATTATTTTCCACAGATTCTATTAATTCACAATTTAAAATAAATTCTTTTCCATTCAATTTTCTTAGCCTAATCATTCTATCATCCTTTATTAGTTGCAGGCTAAAAAAGCCTGCAACTATTTATTACCTTTTAATATTTACCAGTTCCTGAAGCATTTCGTCCGTTGTGGATATTATCTTAGAGTTTGCTTGAAAACCCCTTTGGGTAGTAATCATATTAGTAAATTCCCTAGCCATGTTCACATTAGACATTTCTAGATTTCCAGGATTTAATTGAGCAAATCCACCGGCTCCAGGCATTCCTACTACAGGTTCTCCAGAGTTTCTCGTCTTTATAAACATATTAGACTGGGTCTTTTGAAGGCCTGCAGGGTTACTAAAGTTTGTAAGTCCAATTCTTCCTAATACTCTACCTTGCCCATTTGAGAAAGCTCCCACGATTTCTCCACTTGGAGATATGGAATATCCATCTAGTTTTCCTTGAGGGTATCCCTTTATTGTAGTTGCAGCTGCATTAGTTTTGCCTGAAAACTGAGTAAGTTTACTAAGGTCCATTTCAAAACTTAGTGCTGCTGCCCCTGCCGTTAAATCCGTTCCGATAGTAAATGGCATTTTTGAATCCCCAACTACATTTCCATTTTTATCAAATTCCAAAGTGATTGGCTTTCCTTTAAATCCGTTAGAGCCGTTACTGGCTTTTCCATCCGTGTATGAGGTATTCGTTTGTCCATCTATTAACATGGCTCCGTCATCATCCTTATAAAAGGCATGTACTTCCCATGTACTTTTAGGATCATCACCAGCTGTAGAACTCTTCTTTGCAAAGATTAGATTTATTTCATGTATATTCCCAAAATCATCATATACCTTCACAGATGTGGTTCCACCTAAGGCAGGTTTAAGAGCATCATTTTCTTGAGTATATATGGGATGTCCAGCTGCCTTACTCCTTGCCTGATTGAAATTATATATTCCCTTATCAGCACCAGTTGCTATTACCTTGGCAGTACTATCTAGTTTATTTAATTCCTTTGTTCTTGAATCTAAATTTCCTGTAATTGTAACTATTTCTTCCCCTTCAATAGGAGGATCAGAAGGTCTTGTAGCCTGAGGAGGATATACAGCTGAAAAATCAATTTTAAGCCCCTCTATGCTAGTTTTAAGCCTTCCTGTCTCATCTGCCATGTAACCAAGGACCTTAAATCCATCCTGAGTAACTAGGTTACCGCCCCCATCTACTAGGAAGTTTCCTGCTCTTGTATAGTATCTATTTAGGGCATTTGCATCATCTGATACCATGAAAAATCCTTCTCCATTTATCATTAAATCAGTAGCCCTATCAGTTCTTTCTAGGGATCCTCTAGTGTGTACCACATCTATGGCTCCCACATCTACTCCTAAACCTATTTGAACTGGGTTAGTACCACCACGGCCACCTTCTGCTCCACTGGCACCCTTTACTGTTTGGTTAAATGTTTCTTTAAATGTTACCCTTGACCCTTTAAATGCCACCGTATTCACATTGGCAATATTATTCCCTATTATATCCATCTTCATCTGATGTGCACTAAGTCCAGACACAGCAGCGTACATTGAACGCATCATAGTTTATTGACCTCCTCATATTTGCTGTAATTTGTCTTATCAGTCATTCAAAGACTAAGCCTCCTCAAAAGGTCCAGCTATAGGATTACAGCCCCATCTATATTAGTAAATATATTATCCGTCAAATCATTTTCTGTAGTCACAGTGATTATGGTTTTGCTTGACACATTGGCAATCACTGCCTTTTTATTCATTAATATTAATGAATCCTTAATTCCCTTTTGTTTTGCCTTATGTAGAGCATTTTCTATTTTATTGATTTCTTCTTTATTAAAATCAATTTTTCTGCTTTCAATTCTTTCTTTAGCATGTTTAGAAAATTTGACCTTATTATTATTTTCTATTTCATTTAGTATGTTACTAAAATTTTTGTTTTGGTAGTTAGAATTTTGTATTACAGAATTACTTCTAATTAAAGGATTATTATTAATTTTCATAATTAATCTACCTATTCCTTATTGCCATCTGATGAATTTGTTTCTTCAGTGCTACTTCCATTGTCTCCATCACTACTATCTCCATCACCACTGTCTCCATCATCAGTTTTATCCTTTAATATATCTAGCATTTCTTTGCTTATATTGTAATTTAACTTTTGGATTTCAAGGCTTAATCCATTGTAAGACTCCATCTTCTCTGTAAAACCTTTCATAGTATCATTTAGATTTTGTGTTTGTTCTAAAGCACTAAACTGGGCCATTTGAGATATGAATTCTTTGTCATCCATTGGTTCTAATGGATTTTGGTACTTAAATTGAGTAACTAATAAATTTAAAAAATCATCCTTTCCCAACTCACCATTTTTATTAGTATCCTTTTTAGAATTATTATCAGAATCATCCATTGGATTTTTCTGGCCAATAAATTCATACCAATTTTGACCTTGTATCTTATCTACTGCCATATTCTACCTCCTATCCTAAGTTATTTATAGATCCTGAATGGATCAGATCCATACTGGTTTCATGTAACTCTTCATCTATGTTGTCATCCAATTGAATTCTTGTTCTTCTCCTATTATTTCTAAAATTCATAAATTGTTGAGTTGATTCATTAGAATCATCTTTACTTACATCCACACTAAATTCACCTATGGAAAAGCCCTTTTCTTCTAGAGCATCCTTTAAACTTTGGAAATTAGATTCTATAGTTTCCTTTACCACTTGATTTTCAGCTACTATTTTTGCCACTACCATTTCTCTTTCAACTTCTATTTTCATAGTAATTTTACCTAAGTGTTCTGGTTTTAAGTTTATAGTCATTTCAGATCCATTTTCCTTAAGGTTTACACTGGCCTTTTCTACTATCTGTTCAATCACTTTAGTAGGCTCCACTTGCGTAGTTATGTTATTTTGAACTTTAGGTAACTGATCTATAAGGGGTATATCCTTTACATTTACATTTACGTTTTCATTTCTTAAGTTATATATATCTATTTTTTCATTTTTTGTAAAGCTTTCTTCTACTTTCTCACTTGGAAACTGAAGGTTATTCTCTCTGCTACCTTCTTTATGTCTCTTTTCTGATTTTTCCTCGTTTTGAGGAGAGCTTTTCTCCTTATTTACTTGGACAATCTTATTAAGTTCATTGTCAAAGGATACCTGAACTTTTTCATTTTCATTGTTTTGAGCATATTCTTTTATATTTTTTAGCAAATCTCCTGTGATTTTTTTCATTTCATCACCAGTCAATTCTAGTAAAGAACCTCCATCTAATTCACTTTCCAATATGCCCTTTATTTTTTCATATAACTCAGAATTATTCATAAAGCTGTCATTTTGTTTCAATAGATTTTTTATTTCTTCCAGATTCCCCATGATAGTTTCTTGTACTTTTACTTGATTTTCATCTAGTGCTTTATTAGTACAAATTTCTATTGAACATATGGCTTCATATAGACCTATGAGCTTATCCACCTTTTCACTTAAATCTTCGTCTTCCCCAATGGGTTCTTCTATCTCATCAGTTGATTTGTCATCACTAACTTTATCATTAGGTTTTTTAATCGTAGAAACAGAACCTTCATCATTGTTACTTTTTTTATTAATTTCATTATTCTTTTCACTTACTTTGTCCTTTTCAGGTTCAGACTTTTTATGGGCTTCATTTAGCTTTTTTCTAAAATCATCATGTTCATTGAACTTTGATTCTATCTTTTCCTTGTTATTTCCCATTAGGATACTATTTGTTTCTAAAAATGAATTTTGTTTTAAATTTACGTTCATCCCTTTTCACCCCCTCTCTAGTTGGGTAATGCTAATCCCTTTGATATATCTGATGCTAAGCTAGTATCTAGGTTAGCTAAGACATTACCTATGGTTTGTTGTTTTAATCTTCCTAGTAAGGATATGGCTATTTCTTTATCTGATATGTTAATTACTTGTCCATTTTCTAATTGAAATATTTTTTCTCCATTTCTGTTTCTATAAAGTTTTTCAATTATGTTTGCAATATCTGTTTCTGCCATTTTTGAATAGACCCTTTCAAGTTCCCCTATTCTTTCATTATATTCAGTATATATTTTTACAGCTTCCATCAAACTAGGTGTTAATGTATCTTCGTTCTTTTCTAATATTTCGTCATTTTTCATCTGATTTAGTAGTTCATATATAAATTCTTTATCTTCTATGAAGGCTATAACTTCACCACTTTTTTTTACGTCCATATTTCTATATATGGTAGATAATTCATTAATCTTATATTTTTTTGTGTTTCCTATAATTTCTACTAGGTTTTGTGCAGTTTCTGCATTATATATTTTAGCATATTTTAATAACTCTTCTTTTCTATTTTTTACTTTTGCCAGTTCATTAAGGAACTTCATCTTTTTTTCTGAATCATAATATTGTAAAAATTTATCTACTTCTTCTTTTTCAAAGTTATTAAGAATTTCTATAGCATCCTTATCCTTCATATGCCCAATGGTCTTTGCCATGTTTTCATAGGTTATTTCCTTATTTTCTATTTGTGATTCAATATCCTTTACCACATTAGCCCTAGATAAGTTTTCATAGTACTTTGCCCTATCTCTTAAACTATTTTCTAATTCATTGTCTATTTCTTCAATTGTAGCTATCAATATGTCCTTTTTCAAGTTTTTATTTCTCATATTTTCTAATACATCATTAGTTTTTCCCTTATCTATGCTTATCATTTTTTTAATCAAATCTGAATATAATTCTTCATCTTCCTTTTGTATAATTGTTAATTTATCTGAAGCCGTATTAATATCTAGTGTATTAAAATAATTAGCTATAATATCCTTTTGTACTTCTCTTTCTTCTTTAGTGGGAATACTTTCAAAATATTGACCTACAGCACCTGGAGCTTTTTGTAGATATTTATTAGCATTATACTGAAAATTCTTGTTAGTACTATATATTCCTCCAAATATTAAAAGTGGCATTATGGTAAATACACTAATCACAATCCCTATTATCTTAAATATGGATAATCCTCTTTTTTCCTTCGTATTATTATCGCCAGACATCTTCTCCCCCTAGTTGCTTTTAAAATTCTTATATGTTACTAATTCATCTACTAAAAGTATTTCTTGTTTCTTTTCCCATTCTATGAATTTTTCTCTTTCTTTTTCCTTAAACTTTTCCATTATTTTTTTTTCTTTAACAGCCCTAACTAATTCTTCTCTTTTTTCATTAACTCTACTTTTACATACTTGAATATCCTTTTCTTTTTTTTCTATATTAGTACTCAAGCTATTCATATAAGAATTGTATTGTTGTAAGAAAGTCACATTAGTTCCTTCTTTTACCCTATTGTTTATAACTCCAATACAATTATTTTTTTCATCTACCAAGGAATTTAGCTTGTTTTTTTCAATATCTAATTCCCTTTGAGCACCTGCCAATCGACCTTTAGCAGACTCTTCCATTCTTTCTTTAATCTGTATAATATTTTCATATTTAAACTTAAATCCACTCAATTTTCACACACTCCTAATCAAATATGTTATTTAGTTGTTTCATGGATTCTTCAAAGTTTATCTTTTCATCTATTCCCTGCCTTAAAAATTCATTTATCTTGTCAATCATTTTAATTGAATAATCGATTTTAGGATCACTACCTGGCACATAGGCCCCTATATTAATTAAATCCTCCGCTTCTTTATATGTGGCCAATGTATTTCTCAATTTATTAGCACTATTTTTATGATCTTCCTTTGCTATGTTAGGCATAACCCTACTTACACTTCCTAATATATCTATGGCAGGATAATGGTTTTGATTCGCAAGCTTCCTTGACAAAACAATATGGCCATCTAAAATACCCCTTACCGTATCTGTTATAGGTTCGTTTAAATCATCCCCATCCACCAATACGGTATATAGTGCAGTAATGGATCCATCACTTGAATTTCCTGATCTTTCTAATAATTTTGGCAATGCGGCAAATACAGAAGGTGTATACCCCCTTGTAACAGGCGGTTCTCCTACGGCTAATCCGACTTCCCTTTGGGCCATGGAAAATCTAGTTAGAGAATCCATTAATAACATAACATTTTTACCTTTATCCCTAAAATATTCAGCTATTGCTGTAGCTATCAGAGCCCCCTTCATTCTTACAAGGGCTGGCTTATCTGATGTGGCCACCACCAATACGGAACGTCTTAGTCCTTCTTCCTTCAAATCATTTTCTATAAATTCCCTTACTTCCCTACCACGCTCTCCTATTAGGGCTATAACATTTATATCAGCCTTAGTATTTCTTGCAATCATTCCCATTAGTGTACTTTTACCCACACCACTACCTGCAAATATTCCTATTCTTTGTCCCACTCCACAGGTCAGTAAACCATCAATAGACCTTACTCCTAAGGATAGGGGCTCCCTTATTTTTTTCCTTGTCAGAGGGTTAGGTGGTTGATTATTAACTGGATATATCTGTTTAGTATCAAATGCCCCCATGTCGTCTATGGGATTTCCCATTCCGTCTAGTATTCTACCAAGGAGTTCATCTCCAACCTTCACACTTAATAAATTTCCTGTTGCAACAACTTTACTTCCTGGGCCTATTCCATCCATCTCCCCTAAAGGCATGAGTAGGACTTTAGAGTCATTAAATCCTACCACCTCAGCCTTTATTGATCCTGGACTTTTTAATGGATAGATTTCACATATTTCTCCCAGGTTTACAGCTGGACCATTAGATTCTACCATCAATCCAACTACTCTAGATACTTTTCCTGTATACTTTATTAAATCCATATTTTCCAAAGCATTCTCATACTTTAAAAAGTTTATCATCTAGGCACTTTCCTCACTCTCTAGCATGTCATAAAATAGTTTTTCAATTTCTTTAAACTGAGTTTTTACACTTGAATCTATACTTCCCGAACTAGTTTCTAGTATACAACTCCCCCTTTGTAATGATGAATCCTTTTTGATTCTTATATTCTCCACATTAGGAATTAAACATATTATTTTATTTTCCAAAGTTTTCACCTTATCATAATCATCTTCACTGACCCTTATGACTATTTCCTCTGTGTAAGCACACTTGTCTATCGCAGATTTTACAAGACCTAACATATAATCATCATTTTCATCCATCTCCTTATTTAATACCTTATCTACTATATCCATAATGAGATTTATGGCTTCCTTTTCAGTTTTTTCATATAGGAGTTTTTTTTCTTCTATTAATTTCTTCTTTATTTCTAATGCTTCCTCAATATGATGATCAGTTTCTTTCTGCCCCTTCTCATATCCATCCTTGTAACCAAGATCTTTTCCCTGTAAATAACCTTCATCATAACTCTTTTTCTTCAATTCATTGGCTTCGTCCCTAGCCCTTTGAATTATGTCTTGGGCTTTTTCCTCAGCTTCCTTGTGCCTCTTTTCTGTAATCAAATCTAACTGAGCTATTTTTTTTTCATATTCTTCTTTATATAAGCTGTCATAATCAATAATTTCTCTTTCTTCTGTCACAGCTATTTCTTCTACTATCTTTCTTTTTTGGTTTATCAATTCCTTAATATTTCCTACAGTAACTATTGAAGACTTATAGACCCTAGACAATGATCTCATCGCCTCCTCCTCTTGCAATTATAAGCTCACCAGCTTCTTCTAATTTCCTAATTATATTAACAATTTTTTGTTGAGATTCTTCCACATCACGAAGTCTAACAGGTCCCATAAACTGCATATCTTCTTTTATCATTTCAGCCATACGCTTAGACATATTCTTAAATATAATTTCTTGTACTTCTTCTGTGGATCCCTTAAGTGCAACAGCCAAATCATTATTATCCACATCACGCATAAATCTTTGGATAGATGATCCATCTAATGTAACCACATCTTCGAACACAAACATCCTTTTCTTTATGTCCTCTGCTAACTCCACATCTTCTACTTCTAATTTTTCCATAATAAACTTTTCTGTTCCCCTATCAACGGCATTAAGTAGGTCAACAATAGCTTGTATACCACCTGCCGAAGTGTAGTCTTGAGTAACCATAGATGCTAATTTGTCTTCTAATACAGCCTCCACTTCCTTAATTATTTCTGGTGTGGTTCTATCCATAGTAGCAATTCTTTTAGCAACCTCAGCCTGTTTATTTTGTGGTAAAGAAGACAATATTTGTCCTGATTGATGGGGCTCTAAATAAGAAAGTATTAAGGCTATAGTTTGAGGATGTTCGTTTTGTATAAAATTTAATAATTGATTAGCATCTGCCTTTCTAGCAAAATCAAAGGGCCTTACTTGTAAGGATGCTGTTAATTTATGTACTATGTCAAAGGCCTTTTGTGAACCTAAGGCCTTTTCTAGTACTTCTTTAGCATAGTTTATTCCACCCTCTGAAATATATTCTTGTGCTAAACAGATCTCATAGAATTCACCTAAAACATCTTCCTTTTCCTCAGATGTTATTTTTCTCATATTAGCTATTTCTAAAGTTAATTCTTCTATCTCATCCTCACTTAAATGCTGAAATATCTTAGCTGACTTATCTGGCCCTAAAGATATTAATAGTACTGCAGCTTTTTCCTTACCTGTCAATTCGCCTTTTCGAGCCATTTTTATTCCTCCTACTCTTCATTTAACCAATTCTTTAATAATTGAGATACGGCCTGAGGATTTTTCTCTACAAATTTATTTATCTGCTTTTTATACTCAGACTTTTCACTTATTTCTATTTCATCAAATTCTTCATCAATCAATATATCTGTAGGCATGTTTCCTTCTGCCTCTTTATTTTTCCTTCTATTTCTTATACTGTATATTATAAGTCCTAGCAAACCAATTATAAATACTCCAATTATTCCTAAGGCCCAAACTGGAATATCCTTTAGTACAGTCATTCCTCTATTATTATTTTTCATTTCTTCAAATCTGTCAGCAACAGTATTATCAAAACTTTTCCCCATTACTTTTACAACTTTAGTGTCTAATCCTGCCGAGGCAGATACTATATCTATTATTTCATTTCTATTTTCATCAGTTAACTCTTTGCCGGGTAATATGTTACTATTTATTAATACAGCAACTGTTATATCCTTTATTTGCCCTTGAGCCTTAACTAATTTTTTCCTAGTTTCATTCAATTCATAGTTAATAGTCTTATTATTTTTATTATATTCAGACCCACTAGAAGTTCTCTCTAAATACTGGGGTATCTCACCTTCATTAGAATCCACACCTGGTACGCCTCCACCCATGGGACTATTAGTAGATTTTTCACTAGATTCATTCATACTTCTTACTAACCCATTTGTTTCATCCTTAATAGGAGGTTCATATGCCAGTACACTTGTTTCTTCACTGTCAAAGTCTAATTTTACATTTACCATAACAGCCACATTTCCATTTCCATAAACGGTGGCTAAAAATCCAGTTATATCTTCCCTAAGTTCATTTTGAACCTTTTCTTGCAAGGCCATTTGAGTTGATGCATCAAATTCTTCTCCATCATTCCCTTTAGTAAGGACTTCTCCCTTGTTATTAACAATTGATACGTCCTTTGCATCTAAACCCTTAACGGAATTTGTCACAAGCATTACTATTCCATCTACTTGCTTTTTATTTAATCTATAACCTTCTTCTAACTCAACAAATACTGATGCCTTGGATTTTTTGTCATCAGTCATAAAATTACTATCATCTGCAATTGTTAAATCTACCCAGGCCCAAGTTATTCCTTCGATAGCTTCTATAGTTTTTGCAATAGAATTCATCTGTGCTATTTCATATCTATTTTTTCTTTCCTCATTAGTCATTGTTAAACTAGAATTTGTAAGCATACTTTCATATGAAAATCTTTCTCCTGGAATTCCTTCAATGGCAAGTTGTGCCTTTGCCTTATTTTTGTATTCCTTAGGTACAAGTACACTTTTCCCTGTTTCATCATCTTTCCAAGGTATACCCACCTCATCTAATTTTTTAGTTATTTCCCCTGCTTTTTTAGGATTTAATTCATCATATAAAGTTACATATTGGGGTCTAGTCAGATAATACATTAAGAAAGCGATACTTAAAACCATTATAAGTGCACTTACACCGATTCTTATCTTCTGCTTTTTGTCCATATTAGTATAAAATTCATTCAACTGTTTTTTCGTCTGTTCTAGGACGTTGCCCATTGGTTCACCTCATTCCACTACTTCTTCCTATACTTGTAATCTCATTATTTCTTTATAGGCGTCTAGAACCTTATTCTTAACCTCTATCATGAACCCTAGAGCTACTTCCGACTTCTGAGCTGCTATCATGACCTGGTGAATATTATCAAGTTCATCCACAGCAGCCTTTTTTTCTAGATCTTGAGATTGTGCCTCATATTCATTTACTTTATTTAAATAATCCTTAAAATAATTACCAAAATCTGTACTTACCCTATTAGATTTTTTATTTTCCAAATTATTACTGCCATTTATCATTAGGTTGTTAACTTTCAAAATAAAACCCTCCAGTTTACTTTCCAATTTCTAGTGCCTTCATAAGCATTCCCTTTGTAGAATTTATTGAGGTAATATTGGCCTCAAAGGATCTTGTAGCTGATACCATATTGATCATTTCCGTTACAACATCCACATTAGGCATCTTCACATATCCATCCTTATCTGCATCTGGATGTCCTGGCTCATATACCATTCTAAAGGGTGATTTATCTTCAACAATAGCAGACACTTCTACTCCACCACCACTTTGGTTTTGCCTGTTTGATTCTCCTTTTAAGACCTCATCAAAACTCGGATTCTTTTTTTGGAATACAGCCATTTGTCTCCTATAAGGTGATCCATTGCTTGTTCTTGTAGTATTTGCATTAGCAATATTTTTAGATATAATATCCATTCTAAGTCTTTGAGCTGTCAAACCTGATGCACTTACGTTTATTGAATTAAATAATCCCAAAGATTACTACCTCCCATCTCTTACTAACATTTTCATTTTCTTAAAATCACTTGAAATTCTTTGTGCAATCATATTATACTTAATAGTATTTTTAGCCAAATTTGCCATTTCCACATCTATGTTCACATTATTTCCATCTTTTCTATATGTACTGTTCATATCCTTTTTTATCTGAGGATTAATCCCAGTCACTTTAATTCCACCATTTATAGGAATATGCTTTTCATTTGTAGTTGTACCCACAATATTTTCATCTTTGAAAAGTTCATTTTTCAAAACAGATTCAAATTCAACAAATTCTCTTTTGTAGTTTGGCGTATCAGCATTGGCAATATTATTAGATATGGTTTTATTCCTCGCCCAGCTAGCATCTAAAGTTTTTTGTAATATATTAATCCCTTTAAGAGATTTTTCTAACATTGATTTTTTCTCCCCCTCAACATTTTTTTACATTTTTTTCATTCATTAATTTACTATTCTACATAATAGTTTTTTTTCCTTCTTTTTTTACTAATATTATAATACAAAATAGGATTTTTTCCTTGTTCCTTTATTAACATTATAATACATTTTTTGCTATTAATCT
The DNA here is from genome assembly GCF_025210435.1 of Anaeromicrobium sp. Classification (GTDB taxonomy): domain Bacteria; phylum Bacillota; class Clostridia; order Peptostreptococcales; family Thermotaleaceae; genus Anaeromicrobium. The sequence continues at coordinate 5,172 of NZ_JAOART010000123.1, read as the reverse complement.
TCCCTTTTTATTAGAAATGATAATATAGTACTATTTATTGTTAATTCATATAAATTTAGACATATATGTATTTTTTTTACATATATGCCTAAAAATAAAAATATATTTACCTAAAATTTATCATAGGAAAAAAGCAATCCGCTTCATAACAGTCAGATTGCTTTTTAAAGTTATTTCTTAAGTTTTTCTAACTCGTCAATTAATTTTTCATTTAATATTTTAATGTGAGTTCCCTTCATTCCTAGGGATCTAGATTCTATAACTCCTGCGCTTTCAAATTTTCTTAAAGCATTAACAATTACGGATCTTGTAATGCCTACTCTATCAGCTATTTTACTAGCTACTAAAAGACCTTCCGTTCCGTCTAATTCATCAAATATGTGCTCTACAGCTTCAAGTTCTGAATAGGATAAAGTTCCTATGGCCATTTGTACAACTGCTTTTTTTCTAGCTTCTTCTTCAATTTCTTCACTCTTAGCCCTTAAAATTTCCATTCCCACTACAGTAGCACTATATTCAGCTAATACTAAATCTTCATCCACAAAATCCTTATCTTGTCTCGATAAAATTAATGTTCCTAATCTTTGACCACTTCCATTGATTGGTACTATTGTAACTAATTTATTTGAAGTCTCAGTATCATACTTAAATATTTCTAACATTTTTTCTCCAGTCACATTGTATTTCGTGTCCAAAATTTTTAGCAACTGTTCATTATACTCAGTAGGAAATTTCTGAGTTCCCGTATCAGAATCAAGAACTATGGGATTTTCACTTGGGTCTACTAAATTCACCCCTAGAATTTTACCTCTTTTACTAGATACATATACATTAGAATCTAATACATTGCTTAAAGTTTTGCATAACTCTGAAAAAGAAACAGGTACATTTCCTGATTGCTGTAATATCTTATTTAACTTTCTTGTCTTTTCTAATAGTGTAATTGACATTTATATCCTCCTCCTGCTCACGTTTTATCTTATAGTATATAATCCTTCAGGTCATTTTCACTTATTTCATTTTTGAAATCCATGTAGCCTTATTACATGATATGCCCCTTAACTCCCTTTGCTCGGAAAGTACAGTAAACCTTTACCCGTTGGTTTGAAATATTACTAATTTAGTTTATCTTCTTTTAAGTAATACTTTTTTATTTTTTATCTTAGAATATTCCAGTAAATTATTCATTTTACAAACCAATGGCTATGTTACCACATTTGTCATATTAATTCAAGAAAAATTTTTTTTAAATTTCAAAAATGAATTACCTATTCTTCCTTTTCTAATATGATTTTATATCCACATTCTTTGTTTAAACATTCTTTAACCCTATCTTTTTTCCTTATTTTTTCAGCCATTAGACTTCCACATTTTTCACACTTTTCATCGATTGGTCTACTCCAAGATACAAAATTGCAGTTTGGAAAAGAACTGCACCCATAAAAAAGTTTTCCTTTTTTAGATCTTCTTTCTATTATGTCTCCTCCATCACACTTAGGACATTTCACACCTATTTTCTTCACAAAAGGTCTTGTATGTTCACATTCTGGATAACCGGAACAAGCTAGAAAACGTCCATATCTTCCGTATTTTATAACCATGTTTTTACCACAGTCTTCACAGATTTCATCAGTTTCTTCTTCAATCAACTCTATTTTTTTTATTTCTTCTTCTGCATGCTCTAGAGTTTTTGAAAATGGATTATAAAAATCATCAATTACTTTTTTCCAATCTATTTCAGTTTCTTCTACCTTATCTAACTGCTCTTCTAATTGGGCTGTAAAATATTCATCTAATATATCATTAAAGTATTCCTTTAATAAATCTGTAACTATTATTCCCAACTCTGTAGGTTTTAAAGCCTTACTTTCACGTTCTACATATCCTCTAGATAATATAGTAGATATGGTTGGAGCATAAGTACTTGGCCTTCCTATTCCCTTTTCTTCTAATTCCTTTACCAAGGAAGCCTCTGTAAATCTAGCTGGCGGCTGGGTAAAATGTTGAAGTGGGTCTATTTTTTTTGCCTTTAGCTCATCTTCTATTTCTACTTTAGGCATTTCCTCTTCCTTCACAGTAGTATATGAATATACCTTTAAAAATCCATCAAATACATTTTTTGAACCTGAGGCTTTAAATAAGTATCCATTATTAATTATTTCTATAGAATAACTGTCAAATATGGCATCCTGCATTTGGCTGGCTACAAACCTTTCCCATATTAGCTTATATAGCTTATTTTGATCTTTAGTCAAATACTTTTCAACACTTTTAGGTGTCCTAGATACTGAAGTAGGCCTTATGGCTTCATGGGCATCTTGAATCTCCTTTTTAGTCTTTTTCTTTTCTTTGTACTCACCTAGATAGTCTTTTGTATAATTTTCTAGAATAAACTCCTTTGCATCCTTTTTAGCTTCTTCAGATATTCTAGTAGAATCCGTTCTAACATAGGTAATCAAACCAACTGTAGCTCCTCTTTGAAGATCAATACCTTCATATAACTGCTGAGCCACACTCATGGTCTTTTTAGTACTAAATCCTAATCGATTAGATGCTTCCTGTTGAAGACTACTTGTAGTAAAAGGATTTCCTGGTTTTCTCTTTTTTTGCCTAACCTTTATGTCCCTTACTTGAAAATCTTCATTTAATTTTTCTAAAATATTATCTACTTCTTCTTTGTTATTTAATTCTTTTTTACCTTCAGTGTCTCCATAAAACTTTGCAATAAACTTCTTGCTTCTACCTTTAGAAAGACCAACCTCTATCGTCCAGTATTCTTGGGGTTGAAAGTCATTTATTTCCTTTTCCCTATCACAAATCATCTTTGTTACTACAGACTGTACCCTTCCAGCACTAAGACCCTTTCTAACCTTTCTCCATAACAGGGGAGATATACTATACCCAACTAATCTATCTAGTACCCTCCTTGCTTGCTGTGCATCTACTAAACTTTTATTAATAATTCTAGGTTTTTTCACTGCTTTTTTTATAGCATCTTTAGTAATTTCATTAAATTCAATTCTACATTTTTCACTTTCATCTATAGATAATATATTGCATAAATGCCACGATATGGCTTCACCTTCTCTATCAGGGTCTGTCGCTAATAAAACTTTCTTTACCTTTTTATATTCTTTCTTTAACTCTTTAATCACAGGCCCTTTTCCTCTTATAGTTATATAATGAGGTTCATAATTATCCTCTATATCTATTCCCATTTTACTTTTAGGGAGATCTCTTACATGTCCTACCGACGCTAAAACTTTATAGTTTTTTCCCAAAAACTTACCTATAGTTTTTGCTTTTGCAGGAGATTCCACTATAACTAAAGATTTTCCCATGTATTCACCTCCATTTGTAAAAGCAATAGTAATTATATCAGAAAACTTTTTCCATTTCAAAATTTACTAATCTTACTTTATAAAAAATTTATTCCCTGGTAAAGTTTCTAATACCCCTTTTAGTTCAAGAAAAGTTAATATGGTACTTATATTTTGAATATTCCACTTCTTATCTTTTTCAATTTTCTCAATACTAACGGGTTGATTATCTTTTATGTATTCATAAATTTCCTTTTCACTATCACTTAAACTGACTTCCTTTTTATTCTTATCACATATATTTTCTAATTGAAGTTCTTCTAATATATCATCTACACCAGTAACTAATTTAGCTCCATTTTGTATAAGTTTATTAGTCCCCCCACTAAGTAGAGCTGTCACATTACCTGGTAATGCGAAAACTTCTCTTCCTTGTTCTAATGCATAATCTACGGTTATGAGAGTTCCACTCTTTAAGGCAGCCTCTATAACAACAACCCCCTTTGCCATACCACTTATTATTCTATTTCTCCTTGGAAAATTTCCAGGTATAGGTTTAGTTCCTATGGGAAATTCAGATATGACAGCCCCATTTTCTATTATTTTTTCCATTAATAATCTATTTTCATATGGATAACATATATCTACACCAGTTCCTAAAATCCCATAGGTTATTCCTCCATTTTCAACACAGGCCTTATGGGCTATAGTATCAATTCCCCTAGCCATACCACTTATAATGATAATTCCCTTATGGGAAAGTTCTTTAGAGATCTTATAGGCCATAGTTTTTCCATATGTTGATGCTCTCCTTGACCCAATTATGCTAATTATATCACATTTTTCCTTCTCTATACTTCCTCGCACGTACAAAACAGCAGGTGGATTATATATATTCCGTAAAAGATCTGGATATTTTTTATCTTTTATACTTATTACGCTTATATTATTCCTATGGATAATTTCACCTAATTTTTCTAATTTATTTTTCTTTTTACCTATTATTATATTTTCTACTACCTTTTCTTTCAAATTAAATTTTTCTTTATATACATTAACATTTCCATCATAAATGTCTTTAGCACAATCTTTTTTTAATATTTTCCTTAAGGTAGCATTTCCAATTCCGTCTATGCTATGTAGCCATGCCACATAATGTTCTTCTTTATACATAATATTAACTACTCCCTATCTTTACTATTATAAAAATAAGTTTTATCCAAAAGATATTTAATAATACATATATACCAAATTTATATCCTCATGAGTCAGGCATATTCATGTCAATTATAGTCCTATTAATAATTTTTCTTCATTCTTCAGAAAATTTTGAGTTCCAACAATATGTGACAATGAAACCAGACCTTCCATTTAGCCTTTTAACAAGATAAACTTGCACACATGTACTCCTAGTACCTCTTATCATCCCACGGACCATTTAAAGCCCTTAGGTTTGAAATTTCATTTTTAAAATACATATTTTTCAAAGATCTATTCTTTTACTAAATTCGTATTTATTTAAGGCATACGAAAATATTAAAGGCCTCATTTACCCTAGTATTTAAATATGGTATAGTTATATACCTGACGCTCCCACGCCTAAAGGCATGGGGTTCTTAAATATGTTAACTTCCCTTATACTCTCAACATAAGGCTTACATTATTACTAAATGCTCATGACTACAACATTTAAGGACTAATTAATTTTTTCAAGACTTTCATTGACAATAATCCCAACGGACTAATTAGCGACAATTTAAGGCTCACATCAAAACCTTCTATATTTAAAAATTAGATTCCCATACTGGATATTAATTTACTTTTACTATTTTTAATCCTTTCTATTTCTATA
>NZ_JAOART010000122.1 GCF_025210435.1 Anaeromicrobium sp. | reverse complement strand
GGTAATACCACCTTTCGTTAGAGTTTTTGGGAAAACACTACTTCGATAAGGGATATGGTATTACCTTTAGTTATTTTTTGCCTAAAATACCAAAGAATAATTATCCAAAAGAATAGACTATTTTTGTACAAAACTTACGTGTCTAAGCTAACATTTCTTTATAAATACTAGTTTCTTAATAAAGAAGCTAGTATTTTTTGGTGTTCATGTAAAAAATAGGGAAAAAGTCGTAGGAAATATATCCCATATATCCAGTTCTCTATTGCAAAAAATGTAGAATAATATATACTATGTAAAAGTGCAGAAATATTTCAATAAATTTCCAATTGGATTAAAAAGATTTATGCAAAACCTTGTTATAGTATACAATGATTTTTGTAAAAACATGGATGGAACTAATATGGTGTTTTCTGTAAGGGTATAATTTATAAAAATAGAAAGTAGAGGAGAATAAAATATGAAAAAAATTATAACTATATTTATGTTAGTGTGTTTAGTAGGAAGTATGATGGTAGGCTGTGGAAGCTCAGAGGCGGCATTTAAAACATTCACATCAGAGGATAGTAGTTTTTCTATAGACTTCCCAGGAGAACCTAAGGTTGAAACACAAACAATAGATACTCAAGCTGGAGAAATGAAGATAGAATTTTTTATGGTAGAAGAAAAGAATGTGGCATATAATGTTGCTCGTAACACAATGCCAGATGCAGTATTAAGTCAAGACCCAGATGTTGTAATGACTAATGGATGCAATGGTGCCGTAGCGAATACAGGTGGTACAAATGCTAATATAGAAGATATAACTATTGCTGGACATGCAGGAAAATACGTAACATATGATATTAATGCAGAAGGAAGAACTTTAAAAGCACATCAGCAAGTTGTTTTAATAGATAATGTAATGTATCAAACATCAGTAATTAGTGATGAAGATGATAAATATAAAGAGAACAGAGAAAAGTTTTTTAATTCATTTAAGGTGACAAAATAAATAAACTTAAAGCCTAAGATAAAACCATATTAAGAAGAAAAATCCGATTTTAACCGTCAGCCCATAGGGCTGGCGGTTTTAGGTTTGCAAGGCATGTTATCGAGCCCATTTTTTGGAATAAAACTTGCCATCTAGCTAATGCTGTAGGCAAGGATGTTTTGGGTGATGAAAGGATCTGAAGGAAGCTCATGGGAGTTAATGGAATCAAATGGCAGTGAACCAGTGTTGACAATCCATTCATTAATATGTTAAGAGGACAGATTATAATGTTCTTGTATTTATTGTGATAAGTTTTGCTAATATAAATACTCCTTGAGTTTGAATACTCAAGGAGTTATAAAAATTAATATAAGCCTCTATTGTTAGGGTTCATATTACCGCTTTCTTTAACTTTTTTCTTTGCGTGTTGAACTTCTGCTGTACCTACAGATGTGGAGTTACTTAAACCTACACCAGTTCCTGGTGTCATACCTGGAGAAGGTGTTTGTCCCATAGTTCCGTTGGTACCCATATTTTTCTTTGCATGTTGGATTTCTCCTTGACCTACTGAAGTGGAATTATTTAAACCCATACCTGTTCCAGTGGGCATACCAGAAGAAAGTCCTTGTCCCATAGGGTTACTGTTTTTTCTTGATTTAGGTGATTTACCTTTTCTCATTATTAATATACCTCCAATTATTTTGTTATAAGTTATCATGCTTACATATATTATTATGGGAATAATACGTATTATTATAAGATGTAAATAGTTTATAATTTTACTAATAATGTAAAATAGATAAAAGAGAATAATTATTGAATTATAAGAAATTTTATGAATATAGAAAGATCGGTTTTTTTCACATGGATAATAATGTGAAAAAACTGGTCTTTCTATTTATATGGGAGGTAGTGGTAATTGATTTTTATATTAAATAGATGTTAAAATGAAAAATGTAGAAAAATAGAGAAGAAACAAATATTTTGTATGAATTGCATTTAAAAGCTTTTATAAAAATGAGTATAAATATATTTTTACAGAATATGACCATTTATCACAAATATTACGTTAAAAGGAGAGTTTTATGAAATTTACAATTAAAAAAAAGGTAATTATTTTAATTCTATCATTAACAATTATACCCCTTTCGATTTTAGGAATAACATCCTATGTGAAAGCAAAAAATTCATTGGAAAATCAATTTAAGAGTTCTATGGAAGCCTTAAACAATGATATAAAGGAATCCACTGAAAATTACTTTGAAGGATATACCTATGGTATTGAAATGATTAGTAAAAATGTAGATGCTGAGCAGATTTTGATCCATCCAGAATATGAACCTTTCTTGATGGAGTTATTTGAAGACTACATAAGTAGTTATAAGGATGCTTCCTTAATTTATATGGCAACTATTGAAGGTGATTTTATAATTTACCCTAAGGTTCATGTGGCAAGTGATTATGACCCTAGATTAAGAGGGTGGTACAAAAAAGCTGTAGAAAAGAAAACTACAATTTTTACAGATATATTTACAGATCCAGTTAGTGGAAAGCTTGTAATTGCATGTGCAGCGCCAGTATATGAAGATCCAACCAAAAGTAAATTGGTAGGTGTAGTAGGTGTAACAATGCCTGTGGAGAGATTGGCTGAAAAAGTTAGTTCTATAAAAGTGGGAAAGAAGGGGTATCCATATATATTAGATTCTAAAGGGAACTTTATTACTCATAAGGACACTAAACTGATTGGAAAAGAAATACATATATCCCAAATAAAAGAAATTGTACATGGTAACTCAGAATCGGGAATTGTAGATTATAAATGGAAAGAAGCTGATGGGACCATGTCTCAAAAGTTTTCTGCCTACAAAAAAATGCCACAATTTGGATGGACCGTTTTATCGGCCATGTATATAGATGAAATTGAAGAGGATACAAAGGGGATACTAACTACCTCTGGACTAATAGGAATAATTATATTTATAATAGCAGCTAGTGCAGGAATATTATTTGCGGGGAAAATTACAAACAATGTAAAAGTAATAGTAGATACTATGAATAAGGTTAAAGATGGAGATTTTACTGTAAAATTAGACATAAAATCAAGTGATGAAATTGGAGTAATGGCAAATAGTTTTAATATTATGATAGAAAATGTGAAAGGTCTTCTATTAGATGCAAAAGAGGTTAGTGAAGAAGTATCAGGAGCGGCTATGAATTTAGCTGCCACATCAGAAGAAGTTAGTGCAAGCAGTGAGGAAGTAGCAAGATCTGTTGAAGAAATAGCAAAAGGAGCCAGCGAACAAGCAGGAGATGCAGAAGAAGGGGCAAGACTTGCATCTGAATTAGATGATAAATTTGATAAACTAGAAAATAATACTAATACTATGGCTAAAAATGCTAATGAAGTAATGGGCATAAATGTAGAAGGTGTTAGAGTAGTAAAGGATCTTAAGGAAAAGACAAATTTAAATAATCAATCTATTGATAAAATAGAAATAGCAATAAAACAATTAAGCGAAAAATCTAATGAAATTGAAAATATACTAGATACAATAAGATCCATATCAGAGCAAACAAATTTATTAGCATTAAATGCATCTATAGAAGCAGCAAGGGCAGGAGAAGCTGGAAAGGGATTTGCAGTAGTAGCTGAAGAAATAAGAAAACTTGCTGAAGGTTCGAGTATTGCAACGGATGAAATAAAAGGAATAGTAGATGCTATCCAACAGGAAAATAGAAATACAGTTCATATTATGAATGAAGTAAAAAATATTTCATTAGACCAGACAAAATCTGTACAAGATGTGAATAATGCCTTTGAAAAAATATCAAAATCAATAGATATTATTACAAATGAAATAGATGATGTTAGCAAATATGTAGTAGAGGTAACAAAAGATAAGGATTTAATTGTTAAGTCCATAGAAAATATTTCAGCAGTATCAGAAGAAACTGCTGCAGCATCTGAGGAAGTTAATGCCTCTGCACAACAGCAAGTTAGCACAATTGAAGACGCTGCACAAAGTGCACAAAAGCTAAATGAATTATCTTTAAAACTTAATAATCAAATAGATAAATTTAAAATGTAAGTTTATTTTAAAAGACCCCTGTTGCCTTTAGCAATATGGGTCTTTTGTGTTTTAAAGATTTCAATAATTAAGAAGAAAAAAATTCCTTCATATTATTTGTCATAATTAATAATAAGGCTATTAATTTTCCTATGTAAAATTGTAATATAAAAATAAAAGTAGAATATATTAACACTATATAGGGAGTGTATATCCTATATGCCAAACTTTCATGCTGGAATTTAGGGCTAGGCATTAATGGAAATGAAAGAAGAGATAAATGGGACGATTAAATTAATATTTCAACCAGCAGAAGAAGGGGGATAGAAATGAAAGGATTGATAAAGGAAAGAAAAGATGAAGGAAATATTAATTCTAGATTTTCAAATTTTATTAGGAGAATTGAGATTGTTGGAAATAAATTGCCCCATCCATTTACTTTATTTGTGGGGTTAACAATAATTGTACTTTTACTTTCTTATTTGTTAAATAAAGGTGGCATATCAGTGACATATATGGCCGCTTCTAGAAATGGAGGTGAGGCCCCTAAGAAAGTAACTGTAGAGGTTATGAACCTTTTAAGTTATGCTGGCATGAGGCCATTTGTAGAAAGATTTGTTAAAATCTACGTGGCATTTGCTCCCATTGGTTTAATAATGACCATGATGATTGGTATAGGAATGGTTGAACAAACAGGACTTATTAATGCTTTTATGAGAAAGACCATACTAGGTGCGCCATCTTATATGGTTACGGGAGTATTAGCAATTGTAGGAATTAATGCAAACCTAGCTTCTGATGCAGGTATGATTTTTACTGCTGCCATTGGTGGGGCCATATTTAAAGCTTTGGGACGTAATCCCAAAGTAGGTATAGTTACAGGCTTTGCAGCGGCATCTGGTGGTTTTACAGCCAATTTTATGATTGCAGGTACAGATGCCCTCTTAGCAGGGATCACTGAATCGGCTGCGGGGGGTATGGGAATTGATGCTCCAACACATGCCCTTATAAACTGGTACTTCATGATTGGAGCAACATTTGTTGTTACTTTCTTGACCGTATTAGTAACGGAGAAATTTACAGTAAAGTTTTTAGGTGATACGAACAATAAAGTAGATAAGTCATCCCTTGAAGAACATAAAGTAACAGAAAAAGAAAACAGAGGCTTAAGAAATGCGGGTATAACTGCATTAATATACATTGGATTTATTTTAATTTTAACAGTACCAGAAGGGTCATTCTTTAGAAATGGAGATGGGGGTATCTTACCTAAATCCACTTTGACTAAGGGCATTGTTCCAATACTTTTTTTCTTCTTTGTCTTTGTAGGTATTGTATATGGAAAAACCATAGGAGTAATCAAATCTGAAAAAGATATTCCTAAGATTATGGAAGATGGTTTAAGGGGTTCTTTAAGTTTTTTAATTGTGGCCCTTCCTGCATCCATGTTTATATATTTCTTTAAATTAAGTAATTTAACTATTATACTAGCAGTGAATGGTGCAGAATTTTTAAGGGCTTTAAATATAGGTGGTATGCCTCTTATAATTATGTTCATACTACTTTCAACAGTGATTAATTTATTTGTTACAAGCGGTTCAGCTAAGTGGTTAATATTAGGACCTGTATTTGTGCCTATGTTTTCAATTATGGGATTATCTCCAGCTTTAACCCAAGTTGCCTATAGAATTGGGGATTCGTCAACAAATATTATATCGCCCTTATCTTATTATATTCCAGTTATTATAAGCATAATGAATCAATATAAAACAGATGAAAAGGAAACCAACGGAATAGGTACAGTTATATCCTTAATGATTCCCTATTCAATTGCATATTTAATTGGTTTTACAGTATTATTAATTATTTGGTATTTTTTTAATATATCATTAGGGCCTGGAGTATCAATTTTCATGTAGAATAAACTCATATCCATAATCTCATTCCTAAGAGGAATGAGATTATTATTTTTATTAGGATATTTTTCATATGCCTTATAGATTTCGTATTTATAAACTTGCTTTATGAGGGCCTACTTCAGGAAAATATATTGAAAAAATTTTCCATTGTAGGCAAGTTACTGTATAAAACAAATTTACAACCAAGAAATCTATAATCAAATAACTTAAAGATTATTTAAAGAAATTTATAGAAAAAAAGGAATTTTTATTATAAAATAATAGGACAAACATGTTATTAGTGTTATGGTTAATAAGAGAGGAGATAAATAATATGAAGAATAAAAAAATTCTGTTCATGACAATCTTCTTTAGTATGATAATTGTACAGTTTACTTTATCCTATTCTTATGGATATGTAGGTGAAAATAGAGATAGAGATTTAGAAATGAACCAAGAAATTGAAAATCAATCTAAAGATATAATTATTATTGGTGATGATGCCAATTACCCTCCTTATAGTTTTTTAGACAAAAATGGTAACCCAGCAGGATTTAATATTGATCTGGCAAGGGAGGCCTTAGGAGTAATGGGTCTGAAGGCTGAATTTAAACTATCAGATTGGAATGTGGTTAGAAAGAATTTAGAAAATGGAAAAATTCATATGATCTCAGGTATGGTTTATTCAGAAGAGAGGGAAAAAATATATAATTTTACAACAAGGCATACCATTACAAATGGGGAAATTTTTACTAGAAGAGGAAAGGAAATTAAGGATATAAAAGAGTTAAAAGGCTTAACTGTAGTAGTACAGGAAGGTGGCATAGTTCATGAGTATTTAGCAGATCAAAATCTTCATATAGAATTTGTTAAGGTGGCCACCATAGGGGAAGCTTTAAAATTAGTTTCCATGGGAACCTATGACTATGGAGCTGTTTTAAAAGTTCCTGGTAATTATATAATAAATGAACATAAACTTGAAAATTTACAAGGAAATGGAATAGATGTGGCTAAAAATAACTATACCATGGCTGTACAAAAAAATAATGAAGATTTACTATTTACATTAAATGATGGTTTGAAAATTTTAAAGGACACAGGAAAATATGAAGAAATATATGATAAATGGTTAGGGGTATATGAAGAGAAAAGGTTATTAGATGAGATAAAAGAATATAGTTGGTTAATAGGATTAATAATATTGGTCTTAATTGTACTTATTATGGGCATATTTATTTTAAGAAGAATTGTAGAAGCGCGAACAAAGGAACTCACAATAGTGAATAAATCCCTTAGGGAAAATGAAATACAATTAAATGAATATAATGAAGAAATGGCCGCTGCATATGAGCAATTAATAGCATCAGAGGAAGCTTTAAGAGATCAATATGATGAGATAGAAAGGTATACTGAAAAACTGGAAAAGTTAAAACAAAAATATCAGATTGCTATTAAAGGTACGGATAGTGTAGTTTGGGAATATAATCTAGAAGATAGAACTATCTATTTATCCGAAGAAGTTAAAAATACCTATGGAATAGACATAAATGAAGAAGAACATGTTGATGAAATTTTAGATGAATTTTTTAATAAAGAGGAAAAAGAGAAATTAAAGGATGAGTTTAAAGCTTATGAAGAAGGTCACATGGAAGAAATACATTTAGAAGTAAAACTCAAAGGAATCTGTAATAATGTAAAATGGATATTGATTAGAGGAAAGGGAGTTTTTGGGGAAACGAAAAATTTAAAAGTTATAAGTGGGATTATCCTTGACATAACAAAATTAAAAGAGAAAGAAAAATGTATTGAGCATTTGGCCTATCATGATGTGTTAACTAATTTACCTAACCGATTAAAGTTTATGGGGAAATTGAATAGGCAAATAAATGAAAGTAGACCAGGGGCCATAATGTTACTAGACATTGATAATTTTAAAGAAATTAATGACATATTAGGTCATGTATATGGAGATGAAGTACTTAAAAAAGTTGCAAAGGAACTTATAAAAATTCAAGATGAAAAACTGTTTATATCTAGGTTTGGTGGAGATGAGTTTCTTATCTTGATAGAAGGGGAAGATGATGTTACAGAAATTGAAAATTATGCAAAGGAAATACTTGATGTATTAAAAAAGAGAATAATCATTGGAGAAAACCAAATACATATAAGTTGTAGTATAGGAATCACATTGTATCCCTTTGATAGCAATGATGTTAATCAAATAATAATAAATGCGGATGTGGCCATGTATAGGGTGAAGAATTTAGGTAAGAGTAATTATATGTTTTTTAATAGTGAGATGGCAAACAGGGTAAAGGAAAAAATAAAGATAGAACAAATGTTAAGAAAAGCTATTGAAGAAGATGGATTCAAGGTATTATATCAACCACAGGTTTGCGTCTTAACAGGGGAAATAGTAGGCTATGAGGCCCTTTTAAGAATGAAAGAGTATACCTTATCTCCAGCTGTTTTCATACCAGCAGCAGAAGAAACTAGTATGATAATGGACATTGGAAGGATAGTTGCAGAAAAAGTAATTAAACAAATAGGCGTATGGAAAAAGAAGGGGTTAAACATAAAACCTATAGCCATTAATTTTTCTGCAAAACAATTAAACGATCTAGGCTATATTGATTTTTTGCAGGATATATTAGAAAAAGAACATGTGGAAACTAAGTATATAGATATAGAAATTACTGAGAGTGTATTTTTAGAAAAGAAGGATGAGACTATAGAATTCTTAAATAGATTAAAGGCTTTAGGAATTGGAATTTCCTTAGATGACTTTGGAACAGGTTATTCATCCCTTAGTTATCTTACGTTTTTGCCAGTGGATAAAATAAAGTTAGACAAATCTTTAAATGACAAGTTTTTAGAGCTGAAAAACATTTCAGTTATGGATAGTATCATTTCTTTAGCCCATAGTTTAAACTTAAAAGTAGTAGCAGAGGGCATTGAGGATATGGAACAATATAAGAGGCTTAAAGTTGGAAAATGTGATTATATTCAAGGGTATGTATTTAGTAAGCCCTTAGAAGTAAATAAAGTAGAAGAAATACATAACCATAATTTTTTGAATATGCCTTAATAAATAGAAAAATTTCCTCAGAGAGACTTCCGAGGAAATTTTTCTATTTAATGTGCCTAAAGATGGGATTAGGAACTATAGAATAATAACTCTAACAGTAGTATAATAAAAGTTGGCCAAGAAGGTTAATGAAGGGGGATTATAATGAGGAAAAGAATTAACACAATGTATTTTAGTGCTACAGATACAACTAAAAAAGTAGTTGAGGAATTAGGAAAGAAAATTGCAGAGAATATGAATAGGGAAATGAGTATAAATAACATTGATTTTACTTTACCGTTAGTAAGAGAAAATCAAGTATCATTTAATGAATATGATATAGTAATAATAGGAGTTCCCGTTTATGCAGGGAGAGTTCCTAACGTATTACTAAAATACCTAAACTCTATTATGGGTAATGGTGCACTAGCCATTCCTATAGTCCTTTATGGAAATAGAAATTATGATGATGCTTTAATAGAATTAGGAGATATTCTTCAATCAAATGGATTTAAAGTCATAGGAGCAGGATCATTTATAGGAGAACATTCCTTTTCTAAAACCCTTGCAAAAAATAGACCTGATGAAGAAGATATGATCATAGTAAGGGATTTTGCCAATAAGATATACAAAAAGATAAGAAGGGGAGATAAATTTGAAAATGTAGAAATAAAGGGGAATAAACCCTATAGAAAATACTATAGACCTAAAAATGAAAAGGGTATGCCTGTTGATATTAGAAAGGTTACGCCAAAGACAAATGATAATTGTATTGATTGTAAACTTTGTGCCAATGTATGCCCCATGGGTTCCATAGATTTTCAAGATGTATCTAAATTAAATGGAATTTGCATTAAATGTGGTGCCTGTATTAAAAAATGTCCTACTAATGGAAAATATTATGATGATAAGGACTATTTAAGACATAAACATGAGTTAGAAATTGATTGTACTTACAGAAGAAAACCAGAATTATTTATATAGTTATATAGGTAAAATATGAGATTATAAATTTATTTTAGTATAAACACGACCCTAGTTAAAAATCCCCTAGGGTCGTTAATTTGTATTATATTTTTTTATCAAATTCTTCTATTCTTTCAATGAACTTATGATTTACATTTTCACATTTTTCATAGGGATGATTTACATTAAAAATTTTAGGAATGTGACAATTTAAATTATAGTCAATTGTAGTTTTAATGTTTTCTATAATAAAATATTTTGGGATGTCCTTAATTGCTGGACAATGGGTAGTAATAATTTCTTCAATTTCTTTAGAAAAAGGAAGTGATAATTTTTTAAAGGCTGGTTGGATAAAACTTTCATAAATTGGGAATTTCTTATTTCCATATCTATACTTAAGAATCAAGAAATTACGATAGCCTCTTTGGGAAGTTCTTTTTCTAACATCTTTAGGGTTAATTGATGCAATTATATGATTAAATCCTTCACTGTAACCTATAGAAGGATGCCAGGGATAGTTGCCATTTTCTGCAGGTTTTAGATCTTTTGTATTTTTTAATATATTTTTAATATATGAACTTTTTGAAAAGAAGTAGTCAATATCAATGTCGTATTGTTCATGACCAGTATATAAACTATAATAAACATATTTAGCACATTTATAACAATTTCCACACCACTTTATATTTGGATTTCCAGTAGTTTCACACATCATAATATATTTAAGTATGTGTGGGTATCTTTTGGCTAAAATTTTGAATGCTACAAAATCTGAAATTGCATAACTTAGATTGTTAATTGAAACATGAGTTTTAAAAAATGAATTAATTCTTTGTGATAAATAATTATCATACTCTGGACGAGACCGCCTAAAATTAAATTTAGTAACATTAGAGTTATAATATCCAGTTGTATAATTAATAAACTCGTTACTGTGAGTTAAGAGAGAAATATTATATTTAATAATTACAGGCAAAACTGTACCTGTAAATAGAGCTGTATGGGGGCTATAAATATGAGATTCATTTGTCAAAATCGATTGAAAATCTGAAATTATCTTTTGTATCTTAACATTGAAATCTTTTTTTAAAGGATTTAAAAGAAGATTTTCTCTCCTATTGTCAAATTTGTTTATAGAATATTTATCATGACCAAATACATAAGAAATAAGCAATATATCTTTAATTCCATATATTTCTGAAAGAATAGAGAAAGTGCAACCAGAATCCTTTCCTCCTCCAAAGAGAGTACCTACTTTAGAATTAGAGTTATCACCATTTGTTTTCAATTCTATAGAGGGCTTATCTGACAAGGGAAATATTGTAATCTTACTAGCATTATGAAAATTTATCCAAGTTTCAGCCATAAAAGATGGGATACTATGGGGAAAAATAAATAAAACATCTTCTTTACAAATATTAAACATTGGAACCATTAGAGCAAGGAAAGTATTCCAGTAAACTTCAATAGGAAATTTTTCTATATTTAACCCTTCGTATTTAAAATAGAAATCATTTTTTTTAAATAAGGAGATAGTTTTGTTTGTATGCCAGAAGAATCTTACAGTATCTCTTTTTATTTCTGGATATTGTACTTTAACAATTATCATTTTCTACACCTCCTATGAAGCTGTAATGATACTTTCAAAATAATAATATAATACTATTTTATTAATGAAGCTAGTATTGTCATCTATAATTTATTATTATTTTTATTGTTAGTAAGCTCTTCTATACCTTGAAGTAACTTATTACTCACACTATGAAGATATGTGTTTTTTTCATGATTTTTAATAAAAATTTTAGGAATATGACAATTTAAATTATAATCAATTGTAGCCTTACCATTACGTATATTAAAATATTCTGGCATTTCCTTAATTTCTGCACATTGGGTAGTAATAATCTTTCGAATTTTTTTAGAAAAAGGAAGTGATAATTTTTTAAAGGCTGGTTGGATAAAACTTTCATAAATAGGGAATTTCTTATTACCATATCTACTCTTAATAATCAAGAAATTACGATAGCCTTTTGGAGAAGTTCTTTTTCTAACTTCTTCAGGGTTAATTGATGCAATTATATGACTAAAGGATTCAAGGTAACCTATACAAGGGTGCCATGGATAGTTGCCATTTTCCGTAGGTTTTAGATTTTTTGTACTTTTTAATATATTTTTAATATATGAACTTTCTGAAAAGAAGTAGTCAATATCAATGTCATGTTGTTCATGACCAGTATACAAGCTATAATAGACATATACAGCACATTTGTGACAGTTTTTACACCATTTTGCTTTTGGATTTTCAGTAGTTTCACACATCATAATATGTTTAAGTATGTGTGGGTATCTATGGGCTAAAAGTTTAAATGCTACTAAATCTGAAATGAAATAGCTGAAGTTCTTAATTGAAAGATCAGTTCTGAAAAATGAATTAATTCGTTGTGACAAATAACTATCGTATTCTGGACGAGACCGTTTAAAATTAAATTGAGTAACTTTAGAATTATAATGACCAGTTGTATAGCTAATAAATTCATTACTATGAGTTAAAAGAGAAATATTATACTTAATAATCACTGGTAAAACTGAACCTGTGAATAAAGCAGTATGAGGAATATAAATATGAGATTGATTGGTCAAAGTTGATTGGAAATCTGAAATTATCTTTTGTATATTAACATTTGAATCCTTTTTTAAAGGTTTTAAAATCATATTTTCTCGTCTTTGATTAATTTTATTTATAGCAGATTCATCATGGCCAAATACATAAGAAATAAGTAATATATCTTCAATTCCATATAATTCTGAAAGAATAGAGAAAGTACAACTAGAATCTTTTCCTCCTCCAAAGAGAATACCTACTTTAGAATTAACAGTTGTAGAGTTGTTATTGATTGTTGCCAATTCTTTAGAGGGTTTATCTGATAAAGGAAATATTGAGATGTTACTAGCATTATGAAAATCTATCCAAGTTTCAGCCATAAAAGATGGGATACTATGGGGAAAAATAAACAAAACATCCTCTTTACAAAGATTAAACATTGGAACCATTAGGGCAAGGAAAGTATTCCAGTAAACTTCAATAGGCATTTTCTCAATATTTAATCCTTCATATCTAAAATAAAAATTATTTTTTTTAAATAAGGGGATAGTTTTATTTGTATGCCACAAAAACTTTACAGTATCTTTTTTTATTTCTGGCCATTGGACTCCAACAATTATCATTTCTTATACCTCCTATTTGAGCTAATAGTAGCTTTTATAAAGTATGTCTATATGGTTACGATTTTTTTATAATCATCTGTATAGGCAATGATTTTACACTTTTTTAATAATTCATCATCACTTATTTTCCAACTATGTTTTTCTAAAGAAGATTTTCTACAAAATACATGATTAAACCTATCCGTTGCATATATATTAAAACCATGAGCTTTACAGTCTCTTAAAAACTGTGTATCTTCACTTTTGGAATTATTAATAAATTTGACTCTATTAAATACTTTTTTCTTGAAGGTTAATGTGGAGCCAGTTACAAATTGCATATATCTATTTTCTATATTAGGATATATTAATGCTAAAATCTTCCTGTCTTCAAAGTATACATGAGTTGAATATTTGCCAACTACTGATGCGTTGGTATAAGTAAAAGTATTAATTAGATCAATTAAATAGTTAGGTGCGTAGTAGTCATCATCATCAAACTTGGATATTATTTCAAACGTTGACTGTTCAACTCCAAAGTTTAAACATTTTCCTAGTGTTATATATTCATCTAATTGAAATACTCTTACATTTTTATATTCTTTAGCTCTTTCTTTCCATTCTTCAATATGAATATTATTGTTGTTTATAATGATAATAAGTTCTTTCTTACTATAGTTTTGGTTCTCATAATTTTCGAATATATTATGAATATTATTAGGACGATTAGTACATGTAATTATAGATACTCCAGGTGTATCTTCTTTTTTATAATTTAGGTTGATTTTATCAACTATTGTTTCAAGCCTATGTCTATAAGTATGCTTCTTAAATATTGCTCTTTGCCCTAGTAATGATAATTTGTCTCTTAAAACCTTATCTTCTAATAACATTTTCAAATATTGTTCTGTATCTTGTTGCGTTTCACATATTTTAACTATATTTGGAAATAAATTTTTTATTCCTAATGAATAACCACTAAGAATATTAGTTCCGCATACTAATAACTCAAAGACTCTCCTTGAAAACATTGTAGGACTATTACGTGACGAATTAACATTTAGAAAAATATCATACTTTTTATAAGTATGAATCATCTCTTTATAGGGAAGGGATCCTTTAATATAAGGTGCATATATATATGGGAATTTATAGTAATTCAATTTTGTGAGATTATAATATCTATCATAAATATGTAGTCCATATTTAAGTGAGGGCTTTAATAAATTTTCTAAATCTTTTCTTCGTTGAGGCAATTTTTGGGCATACCAACTACCTGCATAAGCTACTTTTCCTAATTTTTCTGTATCCTTATTAATTGGATTATGGACTTTAGGTTGAGCTGCAAATGGTAAGGTGTAGATATTATTATGATTAACTACTTCTTTGTAGTCACATATACAATTAGAATCTGTAGTGAAAATATAATCAAAAAGTTTAGCTGCTTCCATGAACTCATGAAAGTGCCCAGGGTCTTCTTTATTCCAGAAGACTGTAGGTATGTTATTATTTTTACACCAATTAACCAAATTCTTTAACATGTTATTTTCTTTATTTTTTAAGTTTATTATTTTACCTCTCCATTGGCCATTGTGACCGGTCCAAGCTGATTCAACTAATAGAAAATTAGGTTTTTCTTTAATTAAGGTTTGTTTCCAGTTATAACTGCCTAGAGGAATTAGATTGCATTCATACTTAAAACATTCATAACTAAAATCATCTAAAATACAGGCCACCTTCAAATTTTGAATAGTAATAGTATCTTTTTTTAGTTTGTTTTTTTTATAAGGATATTTATTTTCTTCTCTATCTTTAGGCATTTTTTCACCTCATTATTAATTATTAATTCTTATTAAAAACTATTTTGAAAATTACTAGTAATTTGGATAACTACAAAATGTTTTTCTATTTTATTTGTATGACTATAAATGTATTTTGTTGCAGGAAAACTGTATATTTTCTTCAAAATTTTATTTGCAAATATAACTTTATTTTAGTTTTATATTATATATGGCAGAAATATGAGAGTATACATATCTTAAAAGATATATATGCGAAATTAAAATCTATATAGATTTCGTATTTATAAACCAGCTTTATGTGTGCCTATTTCAGGAAAATATATTGAAAATCTTTTCCACCCAAGTCCTTGTCACAAGCGAAAGTGTGAATCTTCGTAGATAGGGTCATGAGTCATGTTAAAGTAGAATAAGATGTTGTGACGTTCCTCAATTCCAAAAATTTTCAATATATTTTCCCTTATAGGCAAGTTACTGTATAAAGAAAGCTTAGTGTTACGAAATCTATAGACTAGGAATAGTTACTAAATGTTTATTATCTATCTACTATTTTTTTGATAGAAATATTGTATATTCCAATACTGATAAATAATTATTAGAATTACCTTTTCTATCAGCTCTATCAATTGAACCCTGAGCAGGGATTTTATTGGCTTCCAAAATCCATATTCTGCCGTCTTTATCTATGGCCATATCCATTCCCAATTCTCCAGTTCTACCATACTCTTTTTCAATATATTTAGCAATTTTTATTGTAGTTTCCCCTATTGCCTTTTCACTAGGAAGGTAGTTTCTATTATTGGTGGATTCATAAATTTTTTTGTATTTCTTTGATTCTCCTCCAATACAATGATTTGTTATGGTAAATGAACCATTTGCAATTCTTGCCCAATAGTCTGTAACTTTCCACTGATCACTACTATCCCTTTGTATCAACACACGTAGGTCCATATTACGACCTTTATATTTAAATAGGTGAATCCCCTGTTGAACAATAAAATTTTTTCTACTTGTAAATTTTTCAACTATCTCTTTTAATTCTTTCATGCCACCTAATTCTTTTGATCTTAATCCATTTTTGTAAAAATTAATTATATATCCATTATTTTTCTTATCTATTGATAAAACTTCTACTCCTGAACTGCCATGAAAAGATTTTAAAAATATAAATCCATATTTATATAGCATTTTTTTTACATCTTCGAAACTTTTATAAACAATTGTCTCTGGTAAATAGGCATTTAATTCTGGATATTTGGATAATCTCTTGAACAAATTCCACTTGTCTATACGCCTATTACTGTTTATTAACTCATATTTCGTACAACATATATTTCCAAACTAGTATGCAGTCATACAATTGAATAATATTCTTATAATGGATTATTATTCCAGTGATTGGCTGCATACTTATCCTGTTAAATTTATACCATATTTTTCAACTACT
>NZ_JAOART010000121.1 GCF_025210435.1 Anaeromicrobium sp. | reverse complement strand
TAATACCACCTTTCGTTAGAGTTTTTGGGAAAACACTACTTCGATAAGGGATATGGTATTACCTTTAGTTATTTTTTGCCTAAAATACCAAAGAATAATTATCCAAAAGAATAGACTATTTTTGTACAAAACTTACGTAATTAAAATGACTATGGAGAAAATTCTTCCTAGAATTATTATTTGTTTTTATAAATTGGAATATCAAACTTTAAGTTTGCTTTTGGAAATTTATCATACATATTCTTAATATTTTTTATTTGATTTGCTGCCCATCTTACATCAGTAGCATATTGATGTTTACCTGGAGAGCTAGGATTCCATCTCATTTTATATAAATTATTTTGTTTATAGGAAGAATTATTAATATATTTTTCAGAAATCCATTTTGCTCCTCCTTCAATTGATTTTTCTGGAGTAGTCCAACCCATTTCATATGCATATTTTGACCCTGCACCTATTGGATCACTATCGAAAGCATGTATTCCAAACATATTATATACTTTAACTCCGTTTACTTCCACTCCAGTTGCAAGTTTACTTGAGCCGTTACCAGTCTCTAAAGCCGTATGAGCTGCTAAATATACTTCACTTACACCATATTTTTTAGCTGCTTCAATAAAAACACTTCCTTTTTCACATAATATCCCTTTATTACTCAAATAGTTATTCATTTCTTCTTCACTTACACCTGCATACGCTGATAAATCTAAGAACTGATAATTATTATCTCCATCATTATAATTATTAGGGTCTAAATATTTTCTAACCTGTTCTCTTGTAGCATTTACCCACTTTCCATCAGCCCAGTACTTGGGACTCATTTTCATTTGAATATTTAATGCTTCTTCTAATTTAATATTATAATTTTTATGTACAGTTTCAGTTTTACCCACCCCCTCTTTATTATTTACTATCTTAGAATCTATTTGATTACCTGCATTGGATTCATTTACCGTCATTGTGCCAATACTTTGCTTTTGTCCATCGTTAGTTATTCTTATCTGTCCCCCGTACAACTTGTTGTCTTTGCCTGTTTATGGTCCATTATACAAAAAACCAGTTAGGTTCTTTTTATAATCCTCTGATATTGTACTTCTTACATTTTCTTGAATAATTGCTATTCTACATACTATTTTCTTTTTTATTTCCTATCTCTAATTTGTTATTTAATAGTGAGTATAAAATCTATAGCTTTCATGTTATTGCTCACTATTCTATGATACTTAATCATAAATTATTATTTTAGTAAATCATTTTTTAACTCTCCATTTGGTATACTTAAATCCGTTCTTTTTTCTATAAATAATTTAATGTTATATTCACTTAATTGGCTACTAATCTCAGCTCTTCTTTTTTCTGCATCCTCTTGTTTTTCATAATATCCTTCTTCAACAAATAAATTATCATCTTTAGATTGAAGGATTCTTACATTTGTACTATTAATATTCATTAAACTCTCTTCTATAAAACTTAAATTTTCTATCTCTTCACTTGATTTACTTCTTAAAGAATATATATTGGAAAAAATCATGTTCTCATTATTTTCTTTTATATCAATAACTATTCTTGCAGGGTTACGTAACTCAAACACCTCATACTTTATTGGTTTCTTAAAGTCAATACCAAAACTGGAAGTTCCTGATTCCATATAGGGAATATTATATATACTTCTTATGACCTTACTATCATTTAAATTTATATTTTCAACATCATCTATTAGCATTTGACCTGCATCTACTTTACAATACATTCTAATTGGATACCTTTCGTAGTTAATCATGAATGGACATGGAACTTTATATGGAGCTCCTATCTTATAACCTTCACTATCGAAATTCAGTTCATTAATATTGATTACTATTCTTTCGAATTTTCCATAGTCTTGCCATACAATATTACTGATAATTGCCCCATCATTAAAATATTCTCCACCCTTTATAAAATCTATCTCATAATAATTTTTTCTTTCTTTCTCTCCGTCTTTCTCTTCCTCTACACTCTCAACATTTTTTTCTATGCTTATATTTTCTTCACTTGCATTAACACTGTTTACCTTCAAATTAAATGCTATAATCAATAAAACCATTAATAAGCCTACACTTATAGTACTTGCTTTTTTCAACCTTGTTACCTCCTTATGAACTTCATGTTAAATTTTCAACTATATTACACTTTTTATATAAAATACTATTTATACTTTAATAATTCATTCATAAACCATTGCCTAGTAATGCTCGTTCCAGGACATGATTTACTTACTGATGGATGATCTCTATGGAATCTTATGTCATCATTTTCATATGTACCATCTGTATTAAATTTCAGATTCTTATAGTTTACAAAAAATGCAGTAAATTTAAACATCGCCTTCGCTTGTTCACCTTCAAATTTGTCTTTCCCTTCATCAAAATTTCCCACCATTTCGATTGCAAGGGAACCAGTATTCCATCCTTTTATTGAAGCTGGAGTTTTATTTAAATCCCTGCCAATTATCCAACGTCCATCAGGTAGTAATGTAAGATGTTGACCAATATCTGACCATCCTCTACCACCTTCATTTTTAGATTTTGTATGATAAACATACATGTTTTGTTGCAACTGTTCTCCATTTGATCCATTATATGAGCTGTGATTAGGTCTCCATGTATGATGGACATGAAGCTGTTTTATCTTTCTTTTCCATTTAAATTCCTTAACATATTTGATTAATTCATCTGTAGTACATACATTCCATCTTGATAGAAGATTTTTAGGAGCTAATATTTCATTATCCCTATTCCCTTCACCACTTTCTTCATTGTTTCCATTAATTTCTGTCTTCATATGACTTAATGTTGTATCTCCTACTACGCCTCCGTATTTCCCATAATTATCTAATCCTTTTTCTCTTTTATACATATTCACTGCATATAATGTATTTCCACCAAATACACCATCTACAACTAATGGCTTTCCATTCTCACCTTTATATCCTAATTTATTCAACATTTGTTGAAGTTCTTTGACTTTTTCATTGGAGCTACCAACAAGATCATATTGCAACCAAGTTTTCCCTGAAAATTTTCCATTTCCCAATTTACTATTTATCATTACTGAAGTTCCTTCTAATAATATTTCATTTCCTTCTGTAAATACAACTTTACCTTCATTACACATTAAGTCTATCTTTTCACTTGCTGTTATAGTTAAGCTTTTTTCTGCCCTTATATTTATATTATCTACAGCATTTATGTATATATTTCTCTGACCTGTAATATTTATAGTTCCATCTTTATTTAATATAATTGCTCCTTGTCCATTGTCACATGATATAATAATGTTTTGGGGTGTGAATTCAATCTTCTTATCATATATGGTGCTTAAGTATCTATGGTCTGGGTCTTCTAATTCTTCTTCTTTTGTCTCCTCTGTCATTTCTTCTTTTGAAGCACTAACTACATATGCTTCTATTTCTTCTTTTCTTACAAAGTTCACTATAACTTTATCACCAATTTCAGGCCTATAGTGAAAACCACTTCCATCTGAAGAAGCCGACATAGTCTCGTATGGAAACCAATATGCATCTTGTTCATTTTGCTTTTCATCTATTTGAGTAATGTGTACTTTTACCTTATCCCTTTCTACACTAATAACTTTTCCAATGAGAGATAGACCTATGATTTTATTATTATATTATTATATATGTTTCTTTGTTCAAGGCCTTTTTTAGTTTTTAAAATATATTTATTATGTAATATTCCATCTTTTAATTCATGTTCTACAGAGCTTACATAAAGAGTTCCTCTAAAATCATCAATTCCTTTTATCTCCATATATGCTCCCAATTTTAATACCTGAAATATTTCTATCTCATATGATATACACTCTTCTTTTTTTACATCTTCTTTATGATTTGCTTTTACATCTTCATATTTATGAAGATTTTCATGTTTTATATAATTGTTAACTTTATATTCTGAATCTGCTAAAAAATCTGGAGTGCCTATAAAATATCTTATGTTTTGCACTGTAATCTCTGGAAATAGTCCTGCACTATATCTAGATGCAAAACGTTTTAAGAACTCCCAGTCAGTCTCTTCATACTGTAGTACTAATTCACCAATAGGCTCATTAGGGATTTTTATTTTATATTTAGATGAATCATATCCTTCTATAACTTCTTCTATTAATTGGTGAGAAGTCATTTTAATATTTTGAAAGGAACGAGATTTCTTTGATATATCCATAAAATAGGTATAGCTTTTAGCCTCTACATCTAAATTGTATAGTCCTCCTATAATTTCTTTTTTTATTCTAGTTATAATTCCATAAAATAGACACTCTTCATCTTCTTCATCGTTATAATAATATATCTTTATAGGAGTTTCTCCCTCAATTAAATGTATATCTTGTATTTCCTCAGTTGCTATACCTTTAAATTCTAACTTGCCATGTTCATTGATACCATTTGTAATTTTTATATTTTTTATAGATTGTAATTCTGCCTCTTGTATTAATACCCCTATACGATCATAGAATATTGCATTTTCATTCACACAATCCCCCCCTTATTTCTATATATTTATTTCTAATAGATTAATAATGGCCTTTATGATATTTTTCCATATGTAAGCGTCTTCATGAAAATAGCTAATATTGCCCACTAATAATTGATCCTTTATTTTGTTTCTAAAGAAAAATATTAAATTACAAACACTGCCTTCTGCTATATATGTTTTATATATATCATAGTTTAAAACTATCTCTTCCTTACTTATTTCATTTTCTTCAACCCACTCAACATATACATCCATATCTCCAAGACTCTTTCCTATACCCGCTTTGAGAGTCTCAAAATTTTCTAACAATATGTTTTCTCTTATCCAGTTACACCTAATCATTACATTATCTACTCTATTTTTTAATATGATTTCATTAGAATTGTTCAATACTTCTTCAAAATGACTTTCTATAATTGGCAAACTAATTTTTCCACCTAGGTAGGATTTTCTTTTAAATTCAAACTTCTTTTTTTCTATCTCTAAATAACCATCTTCAATAGACTCTATAACCTCATCTAAAGACATTTCTTTTTTTTCATCATCCTTTGATTCCGTATCTTTTTTTTGCCTTTTTTCCTCTTCTTCTAATATTCTCTTTGATTGTTTCAAAGCGGCTATTTTTTCATCTATAAATCCCATACTTTTCCCCCTTACAATTTGAACAACATTATTTTAATTATTCAAGCTGTTTATCTATACTAATATTTAAAAATTTATCCTAAGTTTCTATATGCAAAATAATGTTTTGTCTTTTTACTTGCTAAAATTCCTATTAACACAACAAGGATCATCATAAGATGTAAAGGATTCTTATGAGCATTACCTAATTGTAGTATTAAAAATATGATTACTCCCTTATAAGATTTCTTTCTTAAAGAGACTATTGTAGCTATTGGAAGTAATGCCATAAAAAACATTTGTCCTAAATAACCTGCTATATTTTCTGGTGATAATGTTCCAATTTGATTTTGTAAGCCATTTTTGATTCCATATAAAAAGCCAGCATCGGCCTTTGTAGTTGTGGCTAATAATATTAATAATGATAATAAAACTACAATTGTAATTTTTCCATACATGATAAATTGCAATAATTTTATATTAAATGTTTTTTTCATAGTTCCTCCTAATATTCTATGGTCTAATTAGTTTTCACCTATAAGACCTTATTTTTAAACTCTTCTTTTCCATTTAAATATATAGATAAACAACTTGAATAACTAAAAATATATTTATTATGAAGGAAATCTATCCCATCATACATTTCCTTCATAATCTCTTAATCTACAAGGATCTTTTTAGATAAATAATTTCTGTCTCTTTTTCTTCCCTTCCTTCCTATAATATCTTTAAGGATTCTCAATAGCATTTTATATAATCTTTCATTAGAATAATCCTTATACTCTATTTCTAATCTAGCTGATATGTAGTTTATAATTAACTCTTTACTCATTGGTTCTTCCCTTTGTAAGGACTGCATACAAAAGCTTATATCCAGTGGATTTGATAATTTATACCCAAATGCTTCTTTAGCAAAATTAGTCAATACATAGGGTGATAGGGTACTCTTTCCATAAGCTGCAAAGGGAGTGTGAATTATATTTAATGTATTGTATCCTGTGGTCATATCTTCAAAGTTCACATAATTATTCCTTAGTTTTGCTCCTTCTTTTAGCTTAAATCTACAAAGTTCCAATTCATCCTCATATATATTGGTATCATTATCTATAAAAACTTCAGTTCCATGGCTCACAAAATCTTTGCTAGAACTCTCTCCCATGAACTTAACCTTCAATATGGCCGTTTCATTAGTATGTTCATATGGTAGCTTATACTCTTCTTTTAATAGATATATTTCCTCATGAAAATAAATAATTCCAGGTTCTATAATTATGTAGTCATCATTTACTAGTAATCTGCATCCCTTTACAATTCCATTGCCATATCCATTAAGATTTATTTTTATTATATCTTTAGGAAAATCTCTTAAATGCTCTAGCATATCTATTTTTAAAATTCTTCCCCTACTAAACACTGGAGATTTGCTGAAAAACAATGGATCACCCCATTTCTATTATGTTCCCTATTTTAATCCGTCAAAAAAGTTTCTTTCCCACGTATCATTTTCAAAATTAAAGAACCCTTCCTTTCCTATAAAGAGAGCTTCATCTTCTCTTAAAATTGGAACTACACAAAATCCCCATTCCTCTTTTTGAGGCCATACGAAAAATTTCACTTCTTTATTAACTATGTTATCTGTCTCATCCTGTATAATAAGACCCTTATATTTTTCTTCTATCTCTTCAAAGGTAGTTTTAGTGAAGTCCTTAGGTTTATTTTCATATTCATACTCATGCCTTATAGTTCCATTAGTATCCTTTAAATAGAGTTTTAAAGTAATTCTCTCCATAAATCTGGAAATACTACCACTTGTATTTTCCTTATTTAAACTATGAATCAATACTTTTTCATCTCCATTATGGGTATAGGCACTGATTAAATAAGGTAATGTAGGAATACGCGTATGTAGATTCACATTCATATAACCAAATTTCTTTCCCTGTAAATACTTTAAAGCACCCTTTAGGCAGGTTAATTTCAAATCATAATTATCATCTTTGGACTTTCTATTTCTTCTTGATTGTATAATTCTACCTGGAACAAACTCCTTTAGTGCTTCTCTAAATAAATCTACTTTACAAGATTGACCTGTAAGTTTGATAATAGAGTATTCTAAAAGCTTGTCATCTTCATATTAAAGTACGCATCTATTTTGAATGATTTATTTTTATAGATTTTATCTGGAACATGCAAAATTAAATTAGCATTATAATTTGATAATTTATAAACTTTTACTTTGGCATTCTTCCTAGTAATAAAATTTAATAATAATTCACCTTCTTTATTTCCTACAATCTTTACACTGAAGTAATATTTAGATTTTGAAAAATGAAAATCCTTTTTTTCACCTATTATATTTGCTTCCCTAATTGGTTCTGACGAAATCACTAAAATATTTGATTCATCCCTATATGACTCCTTCACTGAAATTGATATATCTTGTTTTTTCCCTGTACCTTTAATTTCTATAAAGGGTTTAACAGTAGAAGTAGAGTAGTTTTCTGATATTTCTTTAAATATATTAATTAAATCCCCTGAGCTAGGATTATCATACATTTTTCCCTTTGTCTTTCTAGAAATCCCCTCTAATATATAGTGATTTTTATCAAGGGAAATTGTATATATAGGCATATTAATTCCATTAGCTTTTTTAACAATTTCCTCCATATCCAATTCAGAATGTGTCTCAGTACGATTGCTATTTCTAGACAATGATGTTTCCCCATCAGATATTAAAATCATTATGGGCTGACTATTCTCCTTTAAATCCTCCCTAACTAATTCAAAGCCCTTTTTCATTCCAAGTCCCATATCTGAATATCCAGTTTTTCTTATACTCTTAATTCTATTTTTTATATTAACTCTTTCCTCATGTTTTTTTATTGTAGTAGGCTTTAAAAATGTTGTAATAGAGTCATTATACGCCACATAACCTATTTTTGTATCTTTAGATGGTAAATTATCTACAAACATATATATAATTTCTTCTGCAATTTTATTTTTATTATTTACATTCATAGAATAACTAGAATCTAATACAAATATTAAATTAATATCCTTTTGAATATGGGTAATTTCCTGTGCCCTTACTGGCTTTGAAATAATTAAAACTATGGTAATAACTAAAAATATATACTTATATATCCTCTTCATAGTACCTCCTTTATTTTATAACTAGTTTGATAGGAAAAAGATGTGATGTGATAGGAATTTTTTCCTCATTATTGAATAATTTTACACTAATTACCATTACATGTCATGTACTTCTCCATATATTTTTCTAATAATTTACAAAACCAGACAATTAGTCCTATTTTATAAACTCTGCTATGGTCTATCTCTCAACTACACATATAGATTTATTGGTTTTAAAATTGCTTTATACAGTAACTTGCCTATAAGGGAAAATATATTGAAAATCTTTGGAACCCTGGAACGTCACAACATCCTATTCTACTCCAACATGACACGTGAACCTATATACGAAGATTCACACTTTCGCTTGTGACAAGGACTTGGGTGGAAAAGATTTTCAATATATTTTCCTGAAATAGGC
>NZ_JAOART010000120.1 GCF_025210435.1 Anaeromicrobium sp. | reverse complement strand
TAGCACCATAAAGGCACATTTTCAAAACGCTTCAACGCTACTATCTCTAATAACGCTGGTCTTATAGCTACTAGGCTTCTTGGCAACTACCTAGACTGGACTTTCACCAGTAAGCAAATTACAGCTTTGCTGGGCACGCTCATATAAACCCAAAAAAGAGAGGCACATGCCTCTCTTTTAATATTCCAAAATACCGCTACTCTAATTTTGATACCTATCTCTATGATAGGTGGGTGCCCTCACAGATATTTCTTTGTCCTTGCCGATTCGGTCTCATAAGTCAATTTCACATCTAAATTTTGAACTCCCGTTTCTTAACTGTAGGTTCAAAATAAGAGCTACACGCATATCCCAGATATATGTTTTCCTGTATCCATTATAACAAATTTTTTATAATTGGCAAATACATATTTAATGGAAATTTATATTAATTTTTTCTATTACTCCAACCTAGCAATCTTTTTAGTTTCAATCCATCCATATTCATCCTTAAATCTTGCTAAAGCATATTTTCCATATATGCCTGCCACCCTTACTTGGTCTCCCTTATTTACCGTTAAAAAATATTCTTGATAATCTTGATCACAATAATATTCTTTTCCATCATATTTTATCAATTCGTTTTTAACATTTATGCGCTCTCTATTATATATTCTTTCACATAAGGAAAATTCTTCTTTCTTCTCAATTATTTTAATTTTATTATATGGCCACCCTAATTTTTCAGGAATTTTCTCACTACCTCTGTTCTTTTCTATAACCTTATACCTAGTAAAATCATCTATTTTTTCACTAAATATATTATAATCTTTTCCATTTTTTTCAATAATAAGAGCATTCATTTGACCCTTTATTTTTACTCCATAGCCACCATCTATACATATTATCCTTTTCTTTTCATCTATAATTACATCGCCATTACCACTGAAATTCTTATAATTTGAAGTGGGCCAATGTCCTACTATTACAGTTTTATCACTTTTGTGACCCTTTTTATAAAATTCATCACAGGCCAATATGGTTCTAAAGGAACTATCCTTCCAATTATGAATATGATCTATACCACCATGTACAAATATGAATTTATCAAATTCTAGGCCTATGGGCAATGTACTTATAAAATTCACATCATCCTTATAGGTATTATTAATCTTAGTGTGAAGTTTGGCTGGTGTAATTTCATTAATATTAATATTCAGTTCATCTATCCAGTCGTCAAATATACTTCTATAGGGCTTAGTTTCCATATATTTATATATTTTTTCACAATTATTTATATCTTTCATAAGATAAGATATAAATGCTTCACAATTACCCGATATTATTATTCTATTTTTATGTTTTGATATTTTTTTTATCTCTTCTAATAGTTTCTTACTACGGGGACCCTTTTCTATGAAATCTCCTAATAGGATTAGATAATCCTTTTTTTCTAATTTAACTTTTTCAATTAATTTTTTATATAAATTAAATCCCCCATGAATATCACTCATAACTATTAATCTGTACTTTTCTTCAGGAGGAAGTTCAATTATTCTACTCTTAACATCCATATGCCTATCTCCCTTAGTCCTTTTCTCTTATTATATAATTTCGATAATTTACATTAATAACCTTCTATAAAATAGAACTTTCCCTTAGACTTTACCCTAATATACTTTCCTGAAATAGGCTCACATAAATCTGGTTTATAAATACGAAATCTATAGTAACCTTTATAATCCATGTGAATATATTAATATTATAGGAAAATTCTTATTAGGGGGGATTTTTGTGAAAAAGTTTAAGAAAACAGCTCTTTTTCTCACCTTATTACTAATCATATCAATAGCATCTATTGGTTGTGATGACAAAGGCCTAACTACTGTTCGGTTAGCTGAAGTTACTCACTCTGTATTCTACGCACCTCAATATGTGGCCATAACTAATGGTTTTTTTGAAGAAGAGGGCATAGAATTAGAAATAATTAATGGTCAAGGTGCAGATAAAACCATGACTGCCTTATTATCCTATAATGATACCTAAAGATAGGTTTTTACATAGATTTTAATATATAAAGGAAAAAAGCAAAGAATTCACTCTTTGCTTTTTCATTATTTAATATTAAATACTTTGTCTAGTCTTGTTAATTGAAAAATCCTCATGACTTGTGAATTAATTGAATGAAGTTTCAGCTCTCCATTTACTTCTTCACATTTTTTATATATTGATACTAATACGCCAAGTCCCGTACTATCTATAAATTCACACTTACTAAAATTAAGGGTAAAGACCCTTTCACCTTTGTTGATTAAGAGAATTATTTCTTCTCTAAAATCAGAGGCCTCATCTACTGCAAAATTTTTAGGTATTATAATATTTGATGTATTCACTTTTACTCTCCTCCAATTTTAAATTTTACTACAAGATCATTTAAACTATTAGCCATGGCGCTAGTTTCTTCTGCACTAGCTGCTAAATTTTCAATTACGGAGGATTGTTCTTCTGTTGATTTAGCCACTTCTTCACTATTTGTTGCGGTAGTCTCAGTAATAGTTGCAACAGCATCAATAAGATTTATTATTTGATCAGAACTTGCCACTTCATCCTTCGTAACATTTACTATTTGTTCAATATCATTTACTATTTGTTCCACTGCATTTATAATACTCACAAATGATTCATCCGTTTCATTTGCCACAATTACACCCTTTTGTACTACCCTCTTACTTGAATTCATGGATCTAACGGCAGCATTTATTTGAGTTACCATTTGATTTACCAAAGAACCTATTTCATTTGCCTCCACACTTGTTTGTTCTGAAAGCTTTCTAACTTCATCTGCTACCACTGTAAATCCTTTTCCATGTTCTCCAGCCCTTGCGGCTTCAATGGCAGCATTTAATGCTAATAAATTTGTTTGATCTGAAATTTTATTAATTGTTTCAATAATTCCACTAACTTTGTTGGAAAGTTCATTTAATTCTTTTAATATATGTGCCGTCTCAGTTGATACCTTATTTATATTTTCAATGGCTTCAACTGTTTTTTCAACATTATTTCTTCCTTTTTCTGCAGCTATTTTACTATATCTTGAATTATCTTTAGCTTTAGTTGCTTTGATTTGAGCTATTTGTATTAAACTTGAAAGTTGAACTAAAACTTCAGATGTTTCAATTATAGTATTGTTTTGCTCTTCTGCATTAGCTGCAACCTCCTGTATATTAGATGTAATTTCTTCAGTAGATACACTTACTTCTTCCGTAGAAGCAGAAACTTCTTGTGATGCTGATGCTAAATCCTCTGCGCCTTTTCTAACATGACTTATTACATTAGATTGATGTTCTATCATTTCATTGAAACATTCACCTAGAGTTTGTATTTCATCCTTTGTAGTTATATTTGATTTAACTGTCAAATCCCCATTTCCTGCATTTATCATCAATTCTTCTAGTTTTTTAATGGGATTTATTATGTTCCTTGTTGTGATTGAGTAGGCTAAAAACATTGCCATTATCAATGATACCACTGTTATAACAAATGTATTTCTTTTAATAGTTGTTGCCACAGCCATATATTCATCATAATCAGCCGTTACTGCCACAATCCATTTATTAGAAGGGGTAAATCTTACGAATTTACGTTCTCCTTCATATTCATAATAACCTTCTCCCTCTTTTCCTAATTCCATTCTTTCTATTAATTTGTTCAATTGGTCGTTAGCTCTATCTTTTATATTTTCTTCTAATACCTTCTCTTTTTCAGGATGATAAACAAATAATCCATTTTTATCTATCATATAGGCATATCCCTTTTGCCCTACTTTTATATGAGAAACATGCTTAGATACATTCTCAAACTTAATTGTTCCAGTTATTGTTCCTACAATTTCATCATTAATCTTTAATGGATAGGCTATTCCTATTATGGGGTTTTTTGAAACTTTAGATATTATTACTTCACTTATATATTTAGAACCTTTTAAAGCACTTTGCACATAGCTTCGATTACTCAAATCCACATTATAGTTCTTATCATCACTACTAATAACACCCTTACCAAATTTATCAGTAATAATTATTTTTTCTATTTCCTCACTGTTTTCTTCTTGAAGAGTTTTTAAATATTGAAATACTTTAAAATCATCTTCAATATTTTCTATGGCAATATTAGCAAAATCCTTATTATGACTTAAAACTTGTACATATTTATCCACTGAATATATGCTCTGATTAATAGCTTTAGATGCATCTTCAGTGATTTGCCTCAATTCTTCCTCAGTCAAATGTTCCATTGAATTTGAAGCCATATTACTAGATATAATTCCTAAAATAATAAGCGGAACTGAAATAAATATAAAAAACATTGAGATCAATTTGGTTTTTAAGCTCATCTTCATGGATATTCTCCTTCCTAAATTTTTAAGCTGTTCATTTTTTTAATTTAGATATTTTTGTATAACTAACATATTACCTTTAGATTCTACATTATCAGCCATACTTTTAATAAGAAATAATCCCCTTCCAAAGGTATTTAATAAGTTTTTATCTGATATTTCATCAGGAATGGTTATATTTTTATGATTAGATCCTGAATCTTCTATCTCAAATGTTAAATTCTTATTATTATAGAAATATCTCAAATAAATGGGCTTTTTATTGTCATTTTTATTTCCATGCTTATAGGCATTGGTCAAAGCCTCTGTAAGAATTAGCTTTATATCAAAATAATACTCAAAAGCATTTAATTCTTTAATTATTTCTTCAATAATCCTATTATGTTCAGTTAAATCGTACAAAACAAATTCTCTTTTCTTCATCTTTGTGCTCCTTATTTTATTTAATTTCTAATGATAATAAAGTGCAATCATCTTTTATTCCTTCTACATTGTCAGATATATTCTTTAAATATTTATTCAAGTATTTTTTCACATGAATAGGTGTAGCCTTTTCGAAATGTTTTTTACGAATTTCTTTGTTATTGAGTATGGATTCTAATCCATCAGTAAAGAAATAAAACTTGTCTCCCCTGTGAAAGTGAATTGTTTGTTCATCAAATATGCTGTCTTCAAACATGCCTAGGAAAGGTCCTTTAATAATTCTTTTTTCCATTGTAGTATTCCCATGTTGAAGTACAAATTCATTAATACCTGCAGCTGCTATTTTAGCTTCATTTTTTTTCAAATCAAGACTAAAACAACATGCAGCAACATACCTTTCTCCCAAATAATCAATGACCTTCTTATTCAGATGATTGATTATATCGTATGGATTTTGTTCCTTTAAAATCACTTCATGGAATAATACATTAAATGCAGATATGCTAAGGGCTGCAGATATTCCTTTTCCACTTACATCTCCAATAATTCCAAGGATTAAATCCTCATTTATTTTCTCCATATAGAAAAAATCTCCGCTAACTGTTTTTGCTGGTACATAAAGAGTTTCCACATTAATCTTATTTGATAGAGAAATACTTTTTTCAAATATTCCCCTTTGAATTTTTGCAGCCGCATTTAATTCTTTTTTTCTTTCAGTAATATCCCTAAGAATTGACATAACTGCTGGTTTTCCTTGATAAATAAGATAATTTGAACACACTTCCACATCAATTATACGTTTATTATCCAGATTAATCCTATAATCAAAGGTAGCTTTGTCTGTTTTATTTTCAACTATCTGATTAAGTCTCTTTTTTGCAGTTTTTGAAGAATCAGATAGAAGCTCACATATGTCCTTTCCAATAAGTTCATAAAAATATTTATGGGCTACTTCATTTCCAAAAACAATCTTTCCATTCACTGTAATGACCACAGGATCAGGCAATACATTTACTATTTTTTTATACCTTATTTCATTTTCTTCTAACTTTTTTTCCAATTCCCTTTTTTGAGTAATATCCTTTGATTGTACAATAACAAATCTTACTTCTCCTGATTTATTTAATACAGGAGTATATTTAGATTTCATGTGTTTTTTTATTTCAGGAATAAATTTTTCTCCTTCTATTATTTCTTTAGTCTCCATGGCTTTATTAAAGAAACAATCTAAACATTCTTCATTTCTATTTACCATTTCATAACATCTTTTACCCTTAATTTCATTTTTATCTCCATTATAAAATTCATAAGCAGCCTCATTATGGAACATAATAGTCTTATCTAGCCCATATACGGCTACTATATGAGAGATATTTTTTATTATGACTTTTAATAGGTCTAAGTTATTAAAATCTATTTCTTCATCTTGTATAAATATTTCTTCCATACTATATCACTCCTATTTTGTTGAAGACTTATAAAATTACAAGCCTTTTTAATATTACCATATAATAGATAGGATTTCTATTATATGGTACCATTCTTAATAGATGATTATAACTTTATAAATTTAGTAATAAATATTATGACTATTTGCATATGTGTTAGTATATATGCTTAAGAGGTGATTCTTTTGAAAGCAGCCCTATATCTCCGTGTAAGTACAGAAGAACAAGCTTCTGGTGGCCATTCCATAGGAGCCCAAAAACAAGAATTATTAACCTATTGTCATGCCTTTCATTATGATATTTATAATATATATACGGATGGAGGCTATTCTGCAAGTACAATGGACAGACCTGCCTTGAAAAAATTATTAAAGGATTGTAAAAATTATGATGTAGTACTAGTGTGGAGATTAGACAGACTTTCTAGGGACATGGCAGATTTGATGAAAATAATAGAAACATTTACAAACAATAATATAATATTTAAGTCAAAAACAGAAAATTTCCATACTTCCACAGCCTCTGGTAAATTAATGCTAAATATGCTAGGCTCCTTTGCCGAATTTGAAAGAGCTTCCATAAGTGAAAGAATTCAACTTGCTCATAAAAAAATATTACATGAGGGTAAATGGAGAGGAGGAAGACCTCCCTTAGGGTATGAATTGACTAAAGATAAAACTTTAAAAATCAATAAAAAGGAATCTGAAATTATAAAAAAAATATTTCATCTTAGTGGAAGTAAAAACATTGGTACTAGAAGTATAGCCATTTACCTTAATAATTTAGGATATACAACCAGGAATAAAAAACCTTTTACTAGTTCTTCCATTGTACGTATATTAAAAAACCCCACCTATTATGGGGAGATGGTTCATAAAAGACAACAATATATAAAGAAGAATGGAAAGAAAAAAGTAGTTTATTCCCATGACTACAACACTTATAAGGGGACCTATGAACCTATAATTTCTAAGGAAATCTTTTTAAAATCAAAGGAAAATATGAGTAGAAGAAAATTAAACCGTGGAACCTCTTCTAAAGTCCCCAATTTACTAGCTGGTATCATCTTTTGTGGAGATTGTAAAGAATATATGCTTAGAAATAGTAGAAAAAATGGAGAAGTGTTTTTTACTTGTAAAAGCTACAAACACTATGGAAAATGTACTCACCATTACATATCTGAAAATGTAATCATAAGGGAAATACAAAAGACCATTGAAAACCTAGAAGCATCCCAAAGTATGATTTATGAAATTAATGAAAAATTAATTAAAGAAAAAAATCATACTCTATATATACTGAAAAATGACATTTCTACATTGAAAGAAAGTATTAATCTTATTTCAAAGAGAAGGGATAAACTATTTGATCTCATTGAAAAGGATTTAATTACAGAAATGGATTTCACCCACAGAAGAGAAAAGTTATCTAAAGAAAAGGAAGAAAAAAATAAACTTTTAAAGGAATTACAATCCAAACTATATAACATGGAAAATCACCAAAAGGATGGAGATTTTATTATTTATATAAAATCCTTTAGTAAAAGTTTTCATACATTTTCCTTTCACTCCAAGAAAAAAATCCTAAATAGGATTATTGACCGCATAGAAATATTTCATAATGATAGGCCCTATGAAAAAAAGAAAATTCATATCTATTATAAAATTTGATTTAAAGACATTTAGTCCTCCTTATTATTTACTAAATGTCTTTTTATATGTATATATTCTTCCAAAATAATATCCATCAAATCATCTGGTATATTTCTTTTCCCCTTCTCCTGTGGAGCTGTCATAAAAAAGGCCATGGTTTTATTATAATCCTCTTTATATCTCTTCCCATAGGGTGTATCTACCCAATTATCCATATGGACTCACCCCTTTATCCTTTACTATTAATACATATGAAAAATACATTTGTCCCTATTCCATTCATAAATCCTATCCTTAGGTGTCTTTCCCATCTAATCAAGTAGACATTGGATTTATGGGACCTGAAGCCTCTGTGTATGTATATAACAAGGGTAAAGATGATTATGCAGTTAACTTCGCCCAATTGACCCAACGGGACGGATCATTTTTAGTGGCTAGAAATCCTATGGAAAAATTTACTTTTGATATGGTTAAGGGAAAAACAATTATAGGTGGTCGAAAGGGTGGTATGCCTGAGATGACCCTAGAATATGTTTTAAAATCTAACAATATAATCCCAGGTAAAGATGTAAATGTTAGGACAGATATACAATTTTCTGTGATGGCAGGAGCTTTTAAGGGTGGTGAAGGAGATTTTGTAACACTCTTTGAGCCCGTTGCTTCTTTGATGGAAAATGAAGGTGCAGGACATATAGTTGCGTCAATCGGTAAAGAAGGTGGCTATATACCATATACTTGTTATTCTGCGAAAAAGAGTTTTATAGAAAACAATCCTGAGATTATTCAAAAATTCACTAACGGCGTGTATAAAGGAATGAAATGGGTAGAGAACCATTCAGCAGAAGAAGTGGCTGCCGCCATATCTCCCCAATTCCCAGATGCAGATATGGAAATATTGACAGAGGTGGTTAATAGATACAAGGCTCAAGATACTTGGAAACCTGATTTGATTCTTACAGAGGAAGGATTAAATCACATGATGGATATAGTTGAGATGGCTGGAGAATTAGATAAAAGAGCTCCTTATGATAAAATAGTTACTACTGAATTTGCTAAATCTGCCATGGACAATATTAAATAAATAATTTAGCAGGGGTTTTCCCCTGCTATTTTCATATGTAATTTTCTCAATATTGCGATAAATTTTTCCATATGTTATACTTATAGGACGTAATAATAATTACTTAAAATATGGCATTTTAATAGGTAAAATAATCTTAGTCATTAGAAGGGAGTCTTACCCGTGAAATCTCAAGAAAGAAGAGAATCATTACTAAACTTGCTTATACAATCTAAAGGACCAATAACAGGCTCTGAGTTTGCCAAAGAATTTAAAGTAAGTAGACAAGTTATTGTACAAGACATAGCCCTTTTGCGGGCTCGTGGAATACATATCCTTGCAACCTCAAATGGCTATGTTATATTAAATGATGACAAAATCCTAAAGATTATAAAGTGCAAACATAACGGCACTCATGAACTAGAAGATGAACTTAATACAATCATAGAATTAGGTGGTAAAATACTAGATATAATCGTTAACCACCCAGTTTATGGTGAAATTAAGACCCCCCTTCTAATAGGTTCTAAATTTGAATTAGATGAATTTATTAAATCAGTGGAAGAAAAAAAAGCTCAACCCCTTTTTACTTTAACAGATGGGATTCATTTCCATACTATAGAAATACCTAATATAACTATATATAACAAAATAGTAGATTCTTTAAAGAATAAACATTACTTAATAAGTAAATAATTTGTACATATTCATAATATTTTTTAATACTACGTGACAAGACACATGTATGTACTCTGGAGGTATAAAAATGAAATTAAAAGATTACATAACAAAAGTTTTAAACGGAATGGCTTTAGGTTTATTTTCTTCTCTCATAATTGGCCTTATATTAAAACAAATAGGAACCTATACGAACTTGGGTCCTTTACTTTTAGGTGGTAAAATTAGCCAATATATGATGGGGCCTGCCATAGGTGCAGGTGTGGCCTATAGTGTAAATGCTTCTCCCCTAGGTATTTTTTCTTCCATCATAGCCGGAGCCCTAGGAGCCAATACAATAACCTTTACTGATTCTACACCTATCTTACACATAGGTGAGCCAGTAGGTGCCCTGATAGCTTCTTTAGTAGGGGCTGAAATGTCTAAAGTAGTACAGGGGAAAACTAAACTAGATATAATTCTTATTCCACTTACTACCATTATATCTGGAACTATTATAGCTACCACTATAGCTCCTATTATTTCTAGATTCATGACATATCTTGGGTATTTCATAAATACCTTAACAGAGCTTCATCCATTACCAATGGGCATATTAGTGGCAGTTTTCATGGGAATAATACTAACCTTGCCTATTAGTAGTGCTGCTTTATCTATTTCCCTTGGTTTAAGTGGTCTAGCAGCTGGTGCAGCCACCGTAGGATGTGCATGTCAAATGATAGGTTTTGCCGTCTCTAGCTACAGAGAAAATAAGTTTGGCGGTTTAATTTCCCAAGGACTAGGAACTTCCATGTTGCAAGTTCCCAATATAATAAAAAATCCTTGGATATGGCTTCCTCAAATAATTACTTCTGCTATTTTAGGACCCTTGTCCACCTTAGTATTTAAAATGACTAATAATAAGATAGGTGCTGGAATGGGAACAAGCGGATTAGTTGGACAATTTGCCACATTAGACACAATGGGAAAGGCTAGTTTATATGGAATAGGAATTCTTCATTTCCTATTACCTGGCCTAATATGCTTTTTCATATCTGAATATATGAGAAAAGTAGGTTTAATAAAATTTGGAGATATGAAACTATAGGATAAAAAGAGACGGCTATTAATGATAGCCATCCCTTTTTTACGCTATAGGAAATTATAAATTTCTTAAGACTGTGGATAAGTAAAAAAATAAGGGGGTGTGGGGGAAGAATTCCCCTGCCTCTTTAAAGGAGGGTGTTCAGATTGCGATAGCAATCGTCGAAGGGAACCATAAGGTTCCATAACGAATCCTAGATCCTACGACTTTTTACATATTATCTTCTAATAAAGATTCAAAATCTGCACCTTCACCCCATACAGAATTTATTGAAACTCCATATAAAAAGGCATGTGGATCCACTTTAGCTATGAAATTTTTTATCATTATTACATCACGTGGACTACATATACATATTATCTTTATTCTACTTTCATCCGTATAAGCACCCTTTATATCATATGTGCTTACACCCCTATGTATTTTATTTAAAATGTATCCTATTATTTCTTCATATTCTTTACTTATTATTTCAAGCTTGATTTTCTTTGCCTTTAATCCAAATAATACGGCATCCATTGCCTTTACAAATATGAACTGAGTTACTATGGCGTAAAGGGCTATATTCATATCATAGACTATGGCCGATGTGGCTATAACCATAGTATCCATTACCAGCAATATCTGACTCATACTTACGAAGGGAAGTATTCTTTTGTGCAATATTTTAGCTATAGTATCTGTTCCTCCGAATGAAAATCCTCTTTTTAAAACAACTCCACATCCTACTCCAGATATGACACCATAATATATGGATGCTAATATTAAATCATTTTCTATAAACATAATATTAATTTCTTCTAATATCATTAATATAACCGGAAAACAAACGGATAAAACTATTATTTTCATTCCATCTTTCTTTCCTAAAAATATAAATGAACTAACTAATACTACTAGGGATAATACATAATATACATATGTGTACTTAATGTGAATTACCCTATCGGCTATAATAGATATTCCTGTAATACCACCTGTTACCAAGTTATTAGGCTTTAATATGGACGTTATGGCAAAAGCCATTAAAACGCACCCAATGAAAATAAATAAATAATCAATTACTATATCTTTCACTGTTTTTTTCATACCTATCACCCCTTCAAAATGAATGTTCCTGTAAACTATATCATATTTTTTACCCTAGTAAAATACCTTTTATTTTTTTTAACATTTCCTTAACATATTTTTTTGATGTGCCTAAAAAAGAAAGATTAGCCAATTGGCTAATCTTTCTTATAAGCACCTTCATTAGTCCACTCAGGTGTATTAAATTCATTTGAAAATTTTACTCTTTCTCCTTCTTCTCGAGACATTATATAGGCATCTATTCCTTTATGTGCATATTCCTTTACCTTTGCTATGGCCTCGTCCCTGCTCATGGGACTAGATATATCATTATGTGCATAAATTACATAGTCTCTATCCATCCTTAGCCCTCCTAGAAAATATATGAAATACTTTGAATTAATTTCCAATGTATGGTATTATATACATATAGTTATTTTTTTAACAAAATTTTTCTTTCATGAGGTGATGTTTGATGTTGATACGTTTAATTGGTTTAATATTAATTGTTCTTGTCATTAGGTACATTTCCGCCTTAAACCGAATGGAAAGGGAAAGACAATATAAGATTAGACATCACATAGATAATTGACGATTTATGTTATTTATCTAACATTCTCTTCATATAGCTGGACAATTTTTACAATTGTTTCAACTGCTCTTAACATGGACTGTACGGGAATATATTCAAACCTTCCATGAAAATTGTGACCTCCAGTGAATATATTAGGGCAAGGTAATCCCATAAATGATAATCTTGCTCCGTCTGTGCCTCCTCTTATTGGTTTTATCTTAGGCTTTATACCAACTTGTTCCATAGCTACTTTAGCAATATTAACTACTTCCATAACTGGTTCAATTTTTTCCCTCATATTATAATATTGATCTTTCATTTCTAAACTAATTGTATTTTCACCATACTTATCATTTATATAGTTTACAATTTTCTCAATTCTATTCTTTTTTTCTTTAAATTCTTCCATACTATGATCCCTAATAATATAATACATCTCTGTGTTTTCAACATTTCCCCTTATATGATTTAAATGATAAAAACCTTCATACTTTTCTGTATTGGCAGGCCTTTCCTTTGAAGATATTATGGAATTTAATTCCATACCCATAAGAATGGAGTTTTTCATTTTATTTTTTCCAATACCAGGATGAACATTTACTCCCTTTATTTTTATCTTTGCATATGCTCCATTAAAATTTTCATATTCTAATTCACCAATTTCCCCTCCATCTATGGTGTATGCATATTTTGCATTAAACTTTTCCACATTAAACCGATCTGCTCCTCTTCCAATTTCTTCATCAGGAGTAAAAGCAACTTTTATTTTCCCATGTTTTATATTTGGATTATTGATTATATATTCCATGGCAGTGACTATTTCAGCTATTCCAGCCTTGTCATCTGCTCCTAAAAGGGTTGTTCCATCTGTAGTTATAATATCTTGTCCCACATAATTTTTAAGTTCTGGAAATTCTTTAGGACACAATACAATATTTTTTTCTTCGTTTAATAGAATTTTTCCACCATCATACTCCTTAATTATTTTAGGTTTCACATCCTTTCCACTAGTATCAGGACTTGTATCCATATGGGCAATAAATCCAATAGTTGGAACTTCCCTTTTAGTATTTGCCTCTATGGTGCCATATACATAACCAAACTCATCCATGTATACATGGGTAAGACCTATGTATTCTAATTCATCCTTCAACAGTTT
Organism: Anaeromicrobium sp.; assembly: GCF_025210435.1. Classification (GTDB taxonomy): domain Bacteria; phylum Bacillota; class Clostridia; order Peptostreptococcales; family Thermotaleaceae; genus Anaeromicrobium. The sequence continues at coordinate 28,466 of NZ_JAOART010000120.1, read as the reverse complement.
AGCAAACCTACATTGACTCTTAGAACTGGGACACGTATCTGAATTTTCATCTGATGTGGTCTCATATTCCACATATTTGAAAAATCTATCTATTATACTTTCCATTACTTAGTACACTCCTCTTAATAGTTAAAATTTTTTAATATTTTTACCTATTTTTGTACTTTTTATAATGAAAAGAAAAATTTTAATATTTATTTATTTTTTACCCATATATTTATATATTATTTTTAAATTCACTTGGAAACACTACCTAATATACAAGGAGGAATTTTCATGAATAAAGATTATTTGAATTCTCTTTCTTCATTAAATTATGCAAATTTAACTGAAGAACAATTGTCCCTAATTCAAACTTTCGAAAAGGAATTTAACTCAAAGTTCAAAAGTGAAAATAATTCTGCATTTTTCATGATTATGGAAAAATAAATATCCATATATTTAAAAGGCGGTTATATGCCTAACCGCCTTTTTATTACTTTTTATACTGATGAAATTCTCTATTATGTTTTCTCACATATTCCATAGTAGCTGAAACATCATGACCTGGATAAATAGTAACCTCATCATTTAATTTTTTATCTAACTTGTCTAAAGAATAGGCCATATCCTTCACACTACCTCCTGGTAAATCCATTCTCCCTATATCCGTGTCAAATATGGTATCTCCTGTAAATATTACCTTTTCCTTTTTAATGTATAAGCATATACTCCCTGGTGTGTGACCTGGTGTATGTATAACTTCCATTTTTATAGGTCCAATGTTTATAATATCCTTTTCTTTCAATCTAATATGTCCTTTAAATTGAATTTTCTTATTATGATATTTAGATCTATTGATTTCACTAGAAGTTAATCCTTCTTCATCTAGCTCATGAATATATACTTTTGATTTATATTTATCCTTTAAATATTGTACCGCTCCTATGTGGTCATAATGACAATGGGTTAATACTATACTTTCTAAACTAATTTCCTTTTGATCTATAAAATTACTTATTACCTTTCCATTATCTCCAGGATCTATTATACATCCTTTAAGGCTATCTTTATCATATACTACATAAGCATTAGTATCTAAACTACCTACTACAAATCTTTTTAACTCCATAATTTATTCCTCCTTTCATATAAATCCATATTACCACAGTTTTAAAAAATTATAATTTCCTAGTAAGTAAAAAATAAAAGTCAATTTGAAAATTGACTTTTATTTTCTCATAAGCTTTATAAAATAATCTAACTTTTTTTCTTGTTCCCTATCTAATAGTCCCATCTTTTTTAGTAGCTTCATCTTTTTTATCAATTGATTTTTTTCTGAAGTAGAAAATTTATTTATCATTTTCATCATTTCATTTTCTATTTCCGCTTCACTTTTATCTTTATATTTATCTGCCATTTCATTAAATTTTTCCATATCCTTATTAGAAGTGTTATATTGCTTTGCAACCCTTTCTAGTTTCTTTTTCATTTTCTTTAAATCTTTCATAAATATCCTCCTTTACCTACTGAGGTAAAAAATAAGTTTTACTTCTAAACATGTAGAAAAATGCTAATTTCGAAAAGATACTTGTATCTATCTCTTCATCTATATAAAATCTTTTCCTTCCCCTATAGGCTCTTCTCATGTGATATCTTATACTTCCTTGTAAATAAGCAGCTCTTTCTTTAACTTCATCTGTTATATATTCATTTCTCATTCTTCTTATTAAGCCTAAGTCTCTTTCATACATGTTAAGAGTTTTTCTATCTAAGCCTTTTATCATATAATTTAATTCTTCTTCTATATTCTCATCGCTTTCATATACATAGTAACTTAAAAAACTATTTAAACCCTTTAACTGAGGATCATCATTTACTTGTTCTCCTATCATATCCATAAAATTCATATGTTCCACATTGAAACCTCACTTCCTTATACGGTCCTAATACATACTATGTACTCACCTTTTTATAGGTGACAAGCATAAAAATACAATGGACAAAAAAAAAGCCCTCAATTGAGAGCCTTATAGAACTAATACACCATCATCCTTTATTATAACTTGTAATATTTTCTCTTCCATCCCTGTTAATGCATTTATATATATTAAAAAAGTATCTTTTTTATATGTTACTTTCAATTCATAACATAATTTCTCCCCATGGGCATCTGTAGGAATTACAGTTAATCTAGAACTCTCTACCACACCTCTAGGACTTAATCTGCTTATGGCTTGTCTTTCACCTATTAAACTTTCTTTGCTTAAATCTCTCTTCTTATGATTAAATAGATACCCTTGACTTTCATATCCTAATACATTTCCATTTTCCAAAGAAATCTTTACCTTTATTAAATCTGGGTATACCACTACCTTATCTTGTTCATATGCAAAGTTTACTACAAGTTCATTATCATATTCCATATAGTAGGTTGTGGCCATGTTTTTTATTCCCTTTCTATCTAGAAAAGCTTTAGCTCTTTTTATGGCTTCTTCTCTCCTAATTTTTTTCTTTAAACCCTTTTCATTAGATAGCATCCATATTACATGTGCACCTTTTTTTGTTATGGCAGATGATATTCTATTTTTCCCATCATTTAGTACCACTAAATAACTTTCTTCATTCATATACTTAATATGATCTACTCTCTCCACTTTAGCTTTTTTGTAGTTAAAGAAAGTTTTAGCTTTTTCTATGGCCATATGCTCAGATATTTCCTTACCTCCAACTTTAAAATTTCTATTCCCAATATGTTCTGAAAAGGGACCATCATATATTAAAGTAGGATATTGTTGAATTCTTTCATCCATATAAGCAAAATTATCCGTATTGACCTTAGTAGCACCTAATTCCTTATTTATTTCTCTATTCATGGCATGTAAGCTTACATGGTTATCTTCCATATACCTTTGGGCCACAATTAATTCTTTAGTTATTTCGTTAGAGTAATTATGTAGTTCTTCTAACGTATTTAATTCCTCTGTGTTTAATATTCCTCCATTTAAATTCTTTTGGGCTAGGGCTTTACTCAAATCCCCCGTTTGGCTTAAAAATTTCTGAGTCTTTAATAATTGAGGTCCTACCACTGGTAACTGGCATAACTTTTCCTGGGCATCATAAGATAGGTTACTTATATCTGAAAGTAGCATTACCTTTTCATTTGAAGTGGATGATACAATAGTTTTAGCCAAATGGGATTGTATATCCTCTAAATCAACTACCATGTCTGCAAACATTCTTTGATATTGGTTTTCTAAATATATATTATATTGTTTATTTTTGTTATATTGACCATATCCCCATAAAAAAGTTATTACTAACAATCCACTTAAGACCACATATAAAACAGTATTTTTGTTTTTCATCATATACCTCCTTTCTATTTTGCGAATGCATGATTACCAATTGTTATTATGGGAGTTTTTGATAACATCCATTTATTTTTAGCCGTCTTAGGGTTCCAATAATATATGCAACCACCTGTAGGGTCCCATCCATTTAATGCATCCTTAGCAGCTTTATAAGTATCATTTTGAGGATCTAAATATATTTGTCCATCATCTACTGCATTAAAGGCCCCCGGTTCATATACTACACCTGCTATGGAATTAGGAAAGGATGGATTCTTAACCCTATTTAATACGACAGCTCCTACAGCAACCTTTCCCGTATATATTTCCCCCCTTGCTTCTCCATTTATTACCATGGCTAAAAGTTTCACATCATTATCATTGGTAATTGCGCCATTAGATGGTTTATAGTTTTTATCTGCCGCAACAGAGTCCATACCTAATGCTTTCCTAGTGGCAGGACCTATATATCCATCTACAACTAATCCATTATCCCTTTGAAATTTTGTTACTGCCTCATAAGTGGCATCTCCATAGACACCATCTGGATTTCCTGAGTAATATCCCTTAGTTCTCAATATTTCTTGTGCCCTTTTCACAATAGTATTTACACCTTTATTACTAGTTTTCGTGTCTCTACTTAATTCATTATAAAGACCTAATTCCTTTAAGGTGTATGTACCCACTACTCCATCAGCCTTTAGTCCATTTTTCTTTTGAAAATATACCACCGCATTATATGTGGCATTTCCAAATACACCATCAGCTGTCCCCCTTAAATATCCCCACTCTATAAGTCTTTGTTGCACCCTTTTTACATCCTCTCCCGAATTTCCCCAATAAAGGGTCCTAGCATGGGAATCAAGGCTTACAAAACTAATTAAGATAAGTATAGCAACTACTAAAATCAGCCTTTTATTTTTCATACTTTTTACCTCCTAACATAATTATATTTTTTCAAAAAATTTTCCCTTTATTCTCAAAAGCAGAAATCTTTTCAAAAAAAGAATGGAAATTAGGATTTTACCCTAATTTCCACTCTCAGGCGTATAAAAAAAATAATGGCCCTATAGCCACTATTTACCTAAACAATAAATTGGTTAAATTTGTAATACCTATGGTTAATCCAGATAATAATACAAAGAATATTGATCCTACAATTAATTTTTTCACATCGCTCATAATCATAACGTTTTTTTCCTTTCAAATAATATTCATAATAACATTTATATTTTTAGCTTTATGAATTAATTTTATTCACCATTACCCATGGCTTTCTCTCTATAGTATATATATCATATATTCTTTGCCATAATCAATTAAAATCGTATTACAAATTATTGATTTTTTCGTCATCTATTTGAGCTATTACAACTCTTTTTATGTTAAAAAAATATATATGAATTGATGTGAAAAAAGTACTAGTCTATAGTCAAACTAGTACTTTATTTCTACAATACTTTTCTTAAAAAATCTTGTGTTCTTCCATGTTTAGGATTATTAAATAGCTCTTCAGGCTCTCCCTGTTCTATTATATTTCCTTCATCCATGAATATTACCCTATCTCCAACTTCCTTTGCAAATCCCATTTCGTGAGTAACTACTACCATGGTCATGCCCTCTGATGCCAATTCTTTCATTACATCTAAAACTTCTCCTACCATTTCTGGATCTAAGGCGGATGTAGGTTCATCAAATAACATTACATCTGGTTGCATAGCTAGTGCTCTAGCTATGGCTATACGTTGCTTTTGACCTCCAGATAATTGATTAGGATATGCATTTGCCTTATCAGAAAGCCCAACTCTCTTTAGCAATTTCATGGCAATTATTTTCCCTTCCTTCTCATCTATTCCCTTTAACTTTATAGGCCCTAAAGTTATATTTTTTAATACGGTCATATGGGGGAATAAATTAAATTGTTGAAATACCATTCCCATTTTTTGTCTAGTCATATTTATATCATTTTTACCATCTGTAATAGAATTACCTTCAAATATGATACTTCCATCTGTAGGCTCTTCTAACATATTCAAACATCTTAAAAAAGTACTTTTTCCAGATCCTGATGGACCAATAACTACTACAACTTCTCCCTTTTTTATATTTTCATCAATTCCCTTTAGTACATGTAATTTGCCAAATTTTTTATGAAGGTTAGATATGTGAATCACCGACTCTTAACCCCCTTTCAATTTTTCCTAATAGTTTAGATATGCTAAATGTAATTATAAAATATATGATTGCTGCTGGAATAAGTGGTGCAAAGGGTTTATATGATATCCCCCTTATAGTCTCTGTATTATACATTAAATCATGTATTCCAACAACAGATACGATTGCCGATTCCTTAATTAAAACTACAAATTCATTACCTAAGGCTGGTAGTATATTTTTAAAAGCCTGAGGAATTATAATATACTTCATAGCCATAGAATGGGACATTCCCAATGATCTAGCAGCTTCCATTTGTCCCTTATCTATAGACAGTATACCAGCTCTAATTATTTCAGCCACATAGGCTGCACTGTTTAAAGATACTGCCACAATACCAGCAAACACATCTGGTAATTCTATTCCTAATACTATAGGTAATCCATAATAAACCATTAATAATTGCACAAATAAAGGTGTTCCCCTTACTACCTCAATATAAATCGACGCTATTTTACTAAATATTTCTATATTTAAAACTTTCACTTTAGATAATTTTAGTAAAGCTAATATAACTCCTAATATGGTACCTAATATAACTCCAAAGAAAGATAAAAATAAGGTTATACCAGTTCCTGAAATATAAAACTTGTAATATTTTGCTAAAAATTCTAGTTCCAAAAGTGTCACCTCCAAATGAAAAATTCAAGGATTTGGGTAGGTTACCCCTACCCAAATACCTTATTATCTATTCTCCTGATAATTCATTAGCTTCCTTAATAAATTGTTGTAACTTTCCACTTTCTTTTAATCCATTAATTACTTTATCCATTATTTTTACTAGTTCTTCATTTCCCTTGTCTAGGGCAATAGCTGATCCATCCCCACCATCGTCAAATTCCATACTAGCTAAAGCTAAATTAGGATTTTGCTTAGCATAGGCCTCTGCCACAGGACCTGCCGCAACTATGGAATCTACTTTGTTATTTTCAAGTTCTAATACTAAGTTAGTTAATTTTCCTAAAGATTTTAGTTCAATATCTGTTAATTCATTCTTAGCTAATTCTTCTTGAATAGAAGACTTTTGTACTCCTACCTTTGTTCCTTTGAAATCTTCTTTAGTGTTATACTTATCTTTATCTCCTACTCTTACTAATACCTTGTTTACATCCTTATAATAAACTTGCGTAAAATCTACACTCTTCTTTCTCTCTTTTGTTGGAGACATGCCTGCCACTATAAAATCTATTTTTCCAGCCTTTAGAGCTGCTAACAATCCATCAAATTTCATATCTTTAATCTCAAGTTCTACTCCTAATTCTGATGCCATTGCCTTTGCAATTTCAATATCAAATCCTACAATAGTGTCTTCTCCATTTATTTCTTTATGGAATTCATATGGTGGATAATCAGCACTAGTTCCAAGTACTATTTTTCCCTTTTCCTTTATTAAATCTACTTTACTTACTTCCTTACTTGCTTCCTTACTTTTTCCACATGCTGCTAAACTAAATATCATTGTGAATACTAACAATGATGCCATTAAAATTTTCATATACTTTTTCATTTTTTTATTCCTCCCCCTATTTATTTATGAGTAATCTAAATATTATTTTCTCTGTTGTGAATTATTATACATAATATTTAATATTTATGCAATCTTTTTTTGAATTTCACTCTCTTTTTTATGAAAACAAAAAACCCACGATTGAAAATTCGTGGGTTGATCAATATAGATTTATCAACACTAGGCTTTCTTTATACAGTAACTTGCCTACAAGGGAAAATATATTGAAAATTTTTGGAATTGAGGAACGTCACAACATCCTATGCTACTCCAACATGACTCATGAACCTATCTACGAAGATTCACACTTTCGTTTGTGACAAGGACTTGGGTGGAAAAAATTTTCAATATATTTTCCTGAAGTAGGCCCACATAAAGCAAGTTTGAAAATGATAAATCTATAAACTACATGATTTATTTTTTGTTACTTATTCAAAAGAGCTAATACAGTTTTAACTTGCATCATTAGTCCTGTTTTAATACAGTCCTCGTCCACCATAAACTTTTTATTGTGAAGAGGTTCATTTATGCCTTTTTCTTCATTTCCACACCCTAAATGATAAAAAGCAGATGGGATTTTTTCAGTAAAATAAGAAAAATCTTCTCCCCCCATACTTGGAAATTCCTTATAAACTATATTTTCTTCTCCTAATATATCTATGGCAGTATCTCTTATGACATGAACAACATCAGTGTCATTGATCAATGCAACATAGCCATCTTTAAATTCTATATCTGCACTGCCTCCTAATCCTATAGCAATATTTTCAGCTATTTTTTTGATTTTTTCTTTTGCTTCCATTCTACTTTGAGTATCGAGGGTTCTTAAGGTGCCTTCTAATACTACTTTATCAGTAATAATATTTGATTTTTCTCCACCATATATTTTGCCAAAAGTTAATACTACTGAGTTAAGTGGAGACACATTTCGGCTCACAAGTGTTTGTAACCCTGTAATCACATTGGCTGCAATAACGATAGCATCTACTGATTGGTCTGGATAAGCTGCATGACCAGATTTTCCATTGATGGTAATTTTAACATTTCCTGAATTTCCATTGAGCTTTCCATACTTGAGTTCTACTTTACCTACTGGAATATTTGGCATTACATGTAGACCTATTGCATAATCCACTTTAGGGTTTTCTAGACAGCCATCTTTGATCATTCTTTCTGCTCCACCAATTGCTTCTTCAGCAGGCTGAAAAAATAATTTGATATTCCCCCTTATTTCTTGTTCTATTCCCTTTAATAATTTGGCTGTCCCAAGCAAAATGGCTGTATGAACATCATGTCCGCAGGCATGCATAATACCGGGGTTAATAGAACAATAGTCATAATCTCCTGTTTCATTAATAGGAAGAGCATCTATATCCGCTCTTATTCCTACGGTCTTTCCTTCACCTTTCTTTCCTCTGATAATTCCTACAATACCAGTCTCAGCAATACCCGTTTCATATTGGATATTCCATTTATCAAGGTATTCACATATTTTTTTTCCAGTTCTGATCTCTTTTCCACTTAATTCTGGATGTTTATGAAAATCTCTTCTAATTCCAATAACCTCTTCCAAAATTTCATCTATGCTCTCTTCAATATTCAACTTTTTATTTCCCCCTTAATACAAGTAATTTAATATCTTATGAACCTTATTATTTTTTATATAAACTCTTGGGGTTCTTCTTGTAATTCTACTAATGATTTCATTTTTATTTGTACGCCCAAGCTTTGATACTTCTTCTATAGTAAGAGAATTATTGTTTCCATCACCATAAATTACTACCTCATCCCCTTCCTTTACACAAGGGATGTCTGTAACATCTACCATACATTGGTCCATACATATAACTCCTACTACAGGAACTCTATGGCCTTTGATAGTTACCACGCCTACTTCTGCCATATTTCTTGGATATCCATCAGAATATCCCACAGGGATAGTAGCTATTATACTATCTCTATTTGCCTTCCACTTGTAATTATAGCTAATCCCTTCTCCCTTTTTGATTTTTTTAATATAATATATCTTTGATTTAAAGGTTAGTACTTGCTTAAGATCTATATCATTTTTTCTAAAGGATTTTAATCCATATAGTATGGCTCCAGGTCTTATCATGTTAAGATTGAATTCAGGATAATCAATAGCAGATATGCTATCACAGATATGTTTATATTTTAATTTGTTTCCTGATGATTCAATCTTAGTTATAGCATTCATAAAAGCATTAAATTGTTTTTTATTTTCTTCATCTCCTGCAAGGGCAAGGTGTGAAAATATTCCTTCTACTATAATATTTTCATACTTAAAAATTTTAATAATTTCATCAATACTCTCTTGACAATCTCTATAGCCTAGCCTATTAAATCCTGTATCATATTTAATATGTACTACTGTTTTTTTGTTTTTTAATTTACTTAAATCATTCAATATAATTGCTTGCTTTAGTGAAAAAATACATTGAATGATATTATTGTCTACTACATATTCTAGATATTCATCCGGTGTATAGCCCATAATAAAAATCTTATAATCAGGATAGATTTTTCTAAGTTCAAGGCCTTCTGTAAGAGTAGCTACAACAAGATAATCTCCTCCGTTTTCCATGATCGTTTTGGAGATTTCAACTGCACCATGTCCATACCCGTTGGCTTTAACTACTGCTCCTATAGCCACATCTTCGCCTATATATCTCCTTATATTTTTAAGGTTATATATTAGATGATCAAGATTTATTTCTACATAAGTATCTCTTAATAGCATTCTTCGTTCCTCCCTATATGATTACAGTCCTATAGCTTTACCCTCTATTTGAGGATCTGCATATGATCTTTCATAAATTGTATTTTATAACTCCTAGGGTAAAACCATAGGAAAGAGAAATTCTTTTCCTATGGTTTTAGTTTTATCCAATAAAGGTTTGAGCACCAGGTCCCATAGGTAAACCTAGTAACAACCATATACTAAAGAAAATCATCCAACAAATAACTAATACAATTGAATAAGGAAGTGTCAAGGAAATAACTGTTCCAATTCCAATATTTTGTCCTTTACTTCTATACTTTTCCATTAATCCTAAGATAACAGGTAAGTATGCAGATACAGGAGAAATAATATTTGTGGTAGAATCTCCAATTCTATAGGCCATTTGTGTAGCAGCTGGTGAAATATTCATCATGTAGAACATAGGTACAAATATAGGTGCTAATATTAACCATTTTGAACTACCACTTGTAATGAAAAGATTCATTCCTGCAGATAGAAGTACAAATAATAGTATTAGAGGAATCCCTGATATATTGAAAGTTTTTAATATATTGGCTCCTTTTACCGCAATAATGGTAGAAATATTACTATGGCTAAACCATGTGATAAACATGGAAGCTGGTAGACAGACTACTAAAAATCCTGCTACACCCACAAGGCCCTCTTGCATAAATTTTGCAATATCCTTATCTGATTTGATAGTTCCTGAAGCTTTTCCATAAGCAATTCCCACTAAAATAAATAGGGTGAATATAATAAATAATATACTTTTTGTAAGTGGAGATTTAGGTAGTAACTCTCCAACTTCGTTTCTAAAGAAAGCGTTTTCCGGTACGATTAAAAGCAACAATATACCAATAAGTGTGGCACACACAATTCCAGCAGCTTTTAATCCTTTTTTCTCATCATCTGTCAGCTGAAATTCTGTAGGCTTTGATAAAGCTAATTCAGGGTCAACAGGGTCAAATTTTCCTAATACAGGAATAATTATTTTCTCTGTAACAATTGTAACAATTAGTCCTAACATTAAAGTAGATACTGACATTACATACCAATTCATCAATGGATGAACAGGTACTTCTATACCAAAAGAGCTAGTTACTGATTGAGTTACACCAGCTAGTAAAGCGTCTGTTCCAGCGATGAGTAAGTTAGCAGAAAAACCACCATATGCTGCAACATAGCCAGCAAGGATACCGGCGATAGGATGTCTTCCTAGAGCAAAGAATATGGCCCCTCCAATGGCAGGCGCAAAGACAATTCCTGCATCAGAAGCTAAGTTTGCACAAATTCCTACTATGGCAACGATAAAAGTAACCATATAACCAGGTGCTCCTAATACTAACCTTTTCATTAAAGCAGAAATTAAACCGGCTTTTTCAGCTACAGATACGCCTAACATCATTACAACAATTAATCCAATTGGAAAAAATGTAATATATGTTTTTACAAAATTCATAGTAATACCTTGCAGTTCTTCCTTTGATAATAAATTGACAACAGCGATGGTTGTTTCTTTTGCTGCTTCAGCTGCATTTCTTGAGGCAGCCATATATGTGACAGATACCCCCATTTTTGCTAGAAAATAAGATAAAACAAGTACAAAACCAGCAAGAAAAGTGAAAATTGTTAATGGGTGGGGTAATTTATTTCCTGCCTTCTCAATAATTTTGATGAATTTCTCCACCTTTGAAAGGTGGTTCTTTTTTTTAACTGAACTACTTTTCATTAATTCTCCTCCTTTATGCAAATGCGTGTAACGTTTACTACATTATATTATTTCTTTGTAGTGAATGCAACTTTTTTTTCTTTGTTTCTTCTCAATAAAAAAAAGCATCAATATTCTCAACAATGAGCTATTGATACTTACACTTTGGGTTATTTTTTCTATGGAAAATTCTTAAATAATTTATAAAAATAAATCTACACTTTTAATATTTTTACTATTTTCCTTTATTTTTTTATATATTTTATCTTTATCTTTTTCTAAAATACTCATTAATAAGATATTACATAATTCCATAGGAACAACGTAAGAATTAAAAAAGCTTGGAGTTTCGATGGATGTAGATAATACTAAATCACTATTGATACCTATATCTGATAATTCGTTATCTGTAATGGTAATAACTTTTGCCCCTTTATTTTTTGCAATCTGAGTAGCGTGATAAGTGTCCTTTAAATATCTTGGAAAGCTACACGTAAATAATACATCGTCTTTAGTTGTGGCACTAAGTGTTTCAAAAAGAACTAGTCCTCCATCATTTATATTCACTACAGAAAATCCCATTCTTCTCATATGCCATGCCATAAACTGTGCAATGACTCTACTAGATCCAATACCAAGGAAATATATAGTTTTTGCACGAAATATTGATTGAACAATCTTATCAATTTTATCATGATCAATATTCAATAAAAAATTTTCTAAGTTAGATACATCTGTATGGGCAATTTGCATAACAAGATCATTTGAATCTTTAAATCGATTCCAATTTTTCAAAAGTCTTTTATCAGGTGCCCCTATATCTTTCATACTATTTTTTATGGCATTTTTCAAATCTATATAGCCATCAAATCCTATTGCTTTAGCAAACCTTATAATAGTAGCATCACTAACACCTACTCTCTTTCCTAGTTCTAGTGCTGACATAAACACTACTTCGTTATAATGGTCTAATATATATTGTGCTAACAATTTCTGACTCTCTGTTAGATTTTTATAATTTTCTTTTAAATATTTAAGTATATTTTGTTCAGTCATAAAAGCTCCCTCATCTCATTTTTATATAAAACTTTACTATTTATTTTTTTGATTTTTTTCTGTTGCATTGTCCACATTCATGAGGTTCCTTGTGAGTACAGGGATCAATATGAACTATTATTTCCTTTATATTAGAAAATTCATTCTTTATATCCCTTTGTGCAATATCACCTATCTTATGGCCTTCATATACAGTAATATTAGGGTCAACACATATGTTTATATCCAAATTAGTTTTAGATCCATGCTTTCTTCCCCTAAGCTGATTTATATTTCTTACTCCCTTAATTTCCATAACCTTATCTTTTATTTCTTCTATTTCTTTTTCATCTATACTTCCATCCATTAATTCATGTACTGCCTGTAGTAAAAGTTCAATTCCCACTTTTACAACTATTACAGATACTATTATACCTGCTACAGGATCCAAATAAGCATATCCTAATCTTGACCCTATTATACCTATTAATGCGGCTATGGAGGAAAAGGCATCAGATCTATGATGCCAAGCATCTGACATCATAGCATTGCTATTTATCTTTTTAGCAGCACCCATAGTAATTCTATATTGATATTCCTTTATTAATACGGATATTATTCCAACTATTATGGTATAAAACTCAGGCTCAGCATAGGTTTTATGTATTATGGTTTTAATACTATGGTATCCTATTTGTGCTCCTGTAACAACTAGTACTAACGCTAATAAGAATGATGCTATGGATTCTGCCTTCTCATGACCATAGGGATGCTCCTCATCCCTAGGTTTAGACGAAATAAATAAACTAATTATAATACCAATAGAAGTTATCACATCACTAAGTGAGTGTAACCCATCTGCCACCATGGCACTACTATTTCCCCTAAGACCTGCCATAACTTTTATAATTGTCAATATTATATTTAGGGCAATTGTAATTGTGAGCACCTTATTTCCTAACTTTATTCTTTCTCCATCATTCAACATTATCATCCCCCTTATTCTCAAATGATATAGCGTTATTATATTATATACTTTTATAGCTCCTTTGTATACTAGTTTTCACGTTTTTTTAAAATAAACATTTTTATCAATTGATAATCGTTTCAGAACTAAAATCTTTCTCTCTATCTGTAAAAATTTTTTTTAGATTATTTTTACAATCATATTTTTCTCTTCCTTACACATACTAAAATCAGATTCATGAAAGGAGAGATTTTATGAGTTGGAAACGTGGCAATGTAACATTAGATGATGGTACTGTTTATCCTGCTGAACTTTTAATACGTGATGGTGAAGTATGGAATGTACGAATCTTCAAAGAAGACAATGTTGTAGAAGAGATTGACGCAGAAGCTTTTGCTAATAAATTAGGCAAAAAAGCTGATGACGTTTATCCTTTTACCTATGAATTAGAATAGTAAAAGAAAAGTCCCTAATTTAGGGACTTTTTACCTTTAGGCATATGAAAAAAATAAACTAGTCAGGACCCTAAGGGATTTGGATTATTTTCAAGGCATGGTGGGTGAGCATATTAAACATATGTAAAGGACTCCATAACGAAGAAAATAGTTCAAATAACCAGTGAAATGACTAATTTATTTTTTGAGTATGCCTTACCTATTGAGGAAAAAATTTTCTTATAGATTCTATTACATGGTCAATCTCTTCCCTGTTAACCCAATAATTAGTAACAAATCTATACATTCCATCTTCAGGTGGATTTATGAGTATGTTCTTATTCTTCATATATTGTACAAATTCGTCCACATTATGATGAATTTTCTCCATATTAAAAAATACCATGTTTATATGTATATGCTCTAAGTCGACTTCTATGCCCTTTATGTTCTTTAAATTTTTTCCTAAATATTTGGCATTTTCATGATCTTCATGAATCCTTTTAACCATTTCTTTTAGTGCCACAAGCCCAGCCGCTGCTAGAAAACCTGCTTGTCTTAGTCCTCCCCCCATTAACTTTCTATTTTTTCTTGCCTTTAATATAAAATCTTTACTTCCAGCTAATATAGATCCTACAGGAGCACATAATCCCTTTGATAAACAAAACATTACAGAATCACAGTATTTAGTAATATCTATTGGATCCACACCTAAGCTAGCTGAAGCATTAAAAACCCTAGCTCCGTCTAAATGTACGGGAATATGATACTTTTTAGCAATTTCATAAATTTCTTTCATATTATCTATTGGTACAACCTTTCCTACAGAATGGGCATTTTCCACACATATTAATCCCGTATTAGGAAAATGTATATCTTCCTCTTTTCTTATTTTACTTTCAATTCTAGAAGGATCCATCATGCCTCCATCCGTATCTATAGTCCTTAACTGAACTCCTGCTATTACAGATGCAGCTCCCACTTCATGAGCAACTATATGACAATCATCTCCTAGTATTACCTCATCTCCCCTTTTACAATGGGTAAATAATCCTAATTGGTTACCAAAGGTTCCACTTGGTACAAATAGGGCAGCTTCTTTTCCAACTAATTTTGCTGCATAGATCTCTAGTTCCTTTACTGTAGGATCATCTTCGTATACATCATCCCCAACTATGGCTTTGAACATGGCTTCTCTCATTTTGGTAGTTGGCTTTGTTACCGTATCACTTCTTAAATCTATTATCTTCATTCCTTATGCCCTCCTAATTATTTCTTATAAACTAAATTATTCTATAAATTTATTTTTTTTCCTTTAAATAGACTCTATACTTTTGGTATAATAGATAAATCACTAAAAAGGAGGTACTCAAAATGGAAGTATTAGTATTTGGTCACAAAAATCCCGATACGGATTCAGTAACTTCGGCCATTGCCTTTTCCTACTTAAAAAACAAACTAGGTTTTAACTCTATTCCTTGTGTATTAGGACCTATTAATAAGGAATCAAAATATGTATTAGATTATTTTAATATAGATGAGCCTGTCTATATAGACAATGTAAAAACCCAATTAGAAGACTTGAATTTAAGAAAAGTACAAGGCCTTTCTCCAGAGGCATCCATATTAAGTGCATATAAGATTATGCAGGATAATAAGTTAAAAACTCTACCTATTATAAATGAAGATGGAAAACTACTAGGCATAACCACCATGTATGATATAGCAGTATCTTCCATAAAGGGTAACTTTTATCATCTAAATACGACTTTGTCTAATGTGGCAAAGGGGTTAGATGGGACTATTATTACAGGACATGAAAGAATTTTAAATGGACAAGTATTAGTTGCAGCCTTCTACTATGAAACCCTAAAGGGAAGATTATCTTCAAATAAGATAGTTATAGTTGGAGATAGATATGATATCATAGAACATTCATTAGAGTCTAATGTGCAACTTTTAATCATCACTGGCAATCAAGAGATTCCAAAAGAATATATAGAAGAAGCAAAGAAAAAAAATATCCCTATAATATCCGTTCCAACAGATACATACATTACATCTAAAATAATAAATCAATGTAACTTTGTATCATCTATTATGAAAAGAAAAGATCTTGTGAAATTTAAACTTACAGATTATACAGAAGAAATAAAGGACGAGATGGTTAATACTAATTTTAGTAATTATCCTGTAGTAGATAAAAACCATATATTTAAAGGTTTCATAAGTAGAAAACATCTTCTTAGTCCTGCAGGTAAAAACGTAATTCTTGTAGACCATAATGAATATGGACAAAGTGCGGAAGGTTTAAAAGAAGCTAATATTCTTGAAATAGTAGATCATCATAAATTAGGAGATATAGCCACGACTACTCCAATTAACTTTAGAAATATTCCAGTAGGTAGCACCTGTACTGTTGTATATAGTTTATTTAAAGAAAACAATGTGGAAATTCCTAAATATATTGCAGGAGTACTTTTATCAGGTATCATATCTGATACCCTTTTCTTCAAATCTCCTACTACCACCTTCTTTGATAGGGAAGCAGTAGATGCATTAAATAAAATATTAAACTTAAATTTAGATGAATTTTCCACTAACATGTTTAAAGCAGGAACTTCTTTAGAAGGCCAAACTATTGAGGAAATATTCTTTAAAGATTTTAAAGAATTTGATATTGAAGGGTTCAAAGTGGGAGTAGGACAGGTATTTACTTTAGCCGTTGAAGATATATTAAATAAAAAGGAAGAATTTTTAAACTTTATAAACTCCATACATCATGGTAAGGATTACCACCTTACCCTTTTATTAGCCACAGATATTATTAATGAAGGTTCCTATTTATTGTTTGAATCTAACAATAAGCAAATCATTCCCATATCCTTTAATGTGGATAATATGCAGGGAGTATTCTCATCAGGAATAGTTTCTAGAAAAAAACAGGTAATCCCTAGAATTACAGAAGCAATAAATACTCTAAAATAAAGAAATTCTAAAGTCCCTAATTCATAGGGACTTTTTTTAACCTATTTTAACTTTTTAATAAAAGCTACCTTTAGATAATTACCCTCTTTAAAATCTTTATTTACTCTAAAATCTGAAGGCAGTGCAAATTCTTCTATTATTTTATATTTCCCCTTCATTTCTTTAAATGCCGTATCTATAAATCCTTTGAATTTTTTCATATCAAAGGTACTACAATTAGTGGACGCCACTATTACTCCATTATTTTCAGTTATACCTATGGCTTCCTTTAATAGATCCTTGTAATCCTTTGAAGCACTAAATTTAAACTTTTTAGATTTTGCAAAACTCGGTGGATCTAATATTACCATGTCAAATTTTAATTCCTTTTTAAGGGCGTATTTAAAATAATTAAATACATCTTCTACTACTATATCTTGAGCTTCATAATCTATATTATTTATGGAAAAATGCTCTATAGTTTTATTTAAACTTCTATTAGCCAAATCTACACTAGTAGTCTTTTTAGCTCCTCCTAGGGCTGCAAATATGGAGAAGGCTCCCGTATAGGAAAAAGTATTAAGAACAGTCTTTCCCTTTGCATATTTATCCCTGATGGTTCTTCTTACATCCCTTTGGTCTAAAAATACTCCAACCATGGCTCCCTCATTTAAGTATATGGCAAAATTCACTCCATTTTCCTTAACTATAATAGGATTTTCAGCCTTTTGACCCATTACAAAATCATTATCTTCTATATATTTACCAGATGTATCAAATCTCTTCTTTTCATATATACCTTTAAATTCTACTAATTTCTTCAAAGAATTTATTACTTCATCTCTGAACTTATATATTCCTTTGCTATACCAATTTATAAGATAGTATCCATCAAAGTATTCAATGGTGAATCCTCCAATTCCATCTCCTTCTCCATTGAATACTCTAAAGGCTGTAGTGTCTTTACTATTATAAAAGGCTATCCTTTTATTTAAAGCTGATATTAGTTTCTTTTCAAAAAATTTAATATCTATTTTTTCATTTTCCTTGTTAGTTAATACCCATCCTAATCCCTTGTTTTGTTTTCCATAATATCCTCTTCCTATAAACTTGTTTTTTTCTGTTACAAGCTTAACTATTTCACCTTCATTTTTTAAATCCTTAAGATTTAATATGGCTTCCTTAAAAATTAATGGATATCCATTTCTAAATTTGTCTACAAATTTTGATTTAACTTTTAATATAATTTCTCTCTTCATAATTCCATCCTATCTATTATTTTTCAATACCTACTATTATATCTATTTTATTGAAAATTTCCTATATATATTTTTTTATCCATTTATAAAATTTCTCATCCTCCTCATACAATTCCATTCCTACCTTTAAAAGTACCCTTTGAGAAGGTATATTATCCTTTTTTGTAACTGCAAATATGGCCTTTGTCCCATCATCTGAGAAAGCCCATTTAATTATAGTATTTAAGGCCTCTGTCATATAGGATTTGTCCCTATATTCTTCTTCCATTCCATAGCCAACTTCTATTTTACCATCCCTATCTGGTATATTTTTAAATCCTACCCTTCCTATGATGCGATTTTCTTCTTTTAATATTATTTGCCAGTAGGTGTAGAATAAATAGTTTTTGGGATCCTTTTTTATATTATTTATTTTTATTTTATATACTATCCTCATGAGATTAGTCAATTGTCCCTTAGATTTCAGTCCAGCCTTTTTTCCTACTAACTCCCTATCTACAAGACTATCTTCTAATTCATCTAAAGTTAGCGGTACTAATCTTAATCTATGGGAATTTAATTCCATCAATAAGCCCCCCTACTCACCCTTAATAATATTTCACATTTAACCCCAAGTAAATTATATTATAAAAAAGTGCATACTATAAAGATTTTTTTATAATATAATCCATCAAAATTAGTATCATCACATATATTCCTATTTATTATAGTTTATATTGTATAACTGTAAATTTATTTTAGTATATTATTATAGTATAATAAGGACAAAAGATGATAATGAATCTAGCTTAAGGAGTGATATGTTGCATATTATTAAGATGAATCGAAGGAAGATTGAAAATATATTTGCCATGTGCATTTTAACAGTTTTCATGGGCCAAATTTACATAAGTCCTTATACATATGGTTTTAGATTATCTTTAGCTGTTGTTGTATTGTCTTTATTTCTATTGTATTTTAAAGATTATAACGAACTTCTTATTTGTACTTTAGTAGGAATCTTCATGTTTGCCTTTCGGGGAATGATTACTTATTTAGGTAGTGGAAACCTAAATTTAAGGGATGTAATCATGATATATATACCTGTAATTGCCTTTTATGTACCCTTTGGACTACTTTTTCATTTATTAGAAGTTCGAGTTAATTCTAATAAACCCCTTAATTTTATGCTAACTTTATGGGTCTGTGATTCCTTTTCAAACTTAATTGAAGCTATAGTTCGAAAGGTTTGGACATCGGGGCCCTTTGACAAAATAGTAATGGCCATAATTATAATGGGAGGGTTAAGAACCATCATGACTTATATGGTATATTGGCTAAGTAATTATTATGTGGGAAAATTTGAGATAGATCAAAAGGAAAAGTATTATAAGGAACTTGTTTTATTTACATCTAAATTGAAAACTGAACTCTTTTTCTTAGAAAAATCAAGGGATGAAATAGAAAGGACCGTATCCTTTATACATGAATATTATCATAAGGTTAATGATCCTGACTTAAAGGCACCCCTTCTAAAGATTGCAAAGGATATACATGAAGTTAAAAAGGATTATTTAAGAGTTATAGCTGGTATGGAGTCCGCATTTACCATGAAGAGTCCCCTTAATTATATGAGTAATAGGGATATACTTCTTATAATTAAGGATAATATGGTTAAAATTGCACAAAAGCAAGAAAAAAAAATAATCGTAACAATTGATTATAATATTTTATTTACTCTAAAGGAATATTACCCAATTATATCTATTTTAAATAATTTAGCCATCAATAGTATAGATGCAATTCATAACTATGGCCATGTTTACATCAATTGTCTTTATAAGAATGACCTAATTAGATTTACTATTAAGGATGATGGAGTAGGTATCAGAGAAGATAAATTAAATGCCATATTTGGAGCTGGTTACTCAACTAAATATGACAAGGTCACAGGAAAAATGTCTAGTGGTATTGGTTTAACCCATGTGAAGCAAATTGTAAAAAAACACTTTCAAGGTCATATCAGTGTAAACTCTCAGGTAGATAAATTTACAGAATTTATTATAGAAATACCTTATGAAAAAGTTGGCGGGGGATTATAAAATGATACATTCGATTTATGTGGTAGATGATGATACAAGTATAGTAAATGTTTTAAATAACTTAATAGATGAACATTACCCTAAAGCCTTTGCTGGTATGGCTACCACAGGTAATGAAGCCATAGAAAAAATAATTAAACTTACACCAGATATTGTTTTACTTGACTACCTACTACCAGATAAGGATGGCATTGAAGTCATTAAAGAAATTCAAAGGGTATATTCTCCTGTAATTATTATGATTTCAGAGGTATCTGATAAAAATATGATTGCAAGGGCATATAATCATAATATTGAGTTTTTCATTAATAAGCCTATAAATGTGGTTGAAGTCATGGCTGTAATAGATAAGGCAAAAAAGTATTTAATGATGGAAAATACTATAGATTATTTTAGAGAAGCTTTTACAAACCTCAATTATTTATCAACCTTTGAATCTCGAAAAAAGCCTCCTAATCAACATGAACAAATCAAAAGATTATATGGCAAACTAGGTATTATAGGAGAAAATGGTTGTGAAGATCTTATCAATGCTCTCATGTGGGTTATTAATTTAAATGGTAGTAAATACACACTTTCAGATATGTATAAGTCCCTTGTGGAAAATCCAGAGGATAAAAGTCAATTATATGCAGTTGAACAACGAATAAGACGTACTATTACTAAATCATTTAATATTATGGCTTCCCTCGGTATAGAAGATTATATGAACCCTGTATTTGAGAGTTATAGCGCTCAAATATTTGATTTTAATGAATTACGTAAACAGATGAATTATTTAAAAGGTCGATCTAATGAGCAAGGAAAAATTAATATAAGAAAATTTATTGAGAGTAGTATGGTCCTTTTAAACTATGTTAATAAATAAACAATTTTTAAAATAGTCAGAAAACACAAAGTCTGCTTCCGTCTTTTTCCGTCTTTTTCCGTCTTTTTCCGTCTGAAAGATTATATTCTTATATTAGACATATAAAATTGGCAAAAAATATTCAGAAAGGAATGAAGATATGAAAAAAATGAAATTAACGACAAAAATTTTTCTTGGACTTATTATAGGTATTCTTGTTGGTTTATTAATGCAAGGTACACCAGAGGTAGCTCAAACATATATTAAGCCATTTGGTACACTATTTATCAATATGATAAAAATGATCATTGTGCCATTAGTATTCTCTTCCCTAATTGTAGGTGCAGCAAGTATTGGAGATGTAAAATCCCTTGGTAGAATAGGTGGGAAAACGGTTATCTATTATTTAGGAACAACAGCCGTTGCCGTTTCCATAGGATTATTTTTAGGTAAAGTAATGAACCCAGGTGCTGGACTTATTATTCCTGTAGGAGCAGAACAGGCTGGTAAAGAAGCTCCTTCTGTAATTGCTACATTACTTAATATTATTCCAAAAAATCCTTTAAAGGGATTAGTTGACGGAAATATCCTACAAGTTATTGCTTTTGCCCTATTCTTAGGTGTGGGATGTACTGCCGTTTCTGAGGATAAAGCTAAGCCCTTTGTAAATTTTTTTGATAGTCTTGCAGAAATCATGTATAAGATTACAGCATTTATTATGGAACTTGCCCCTTATGGAATCTTTGCTTTGATTGTTCCTGTAGTATCTCAATATGGAATGGATGTATTAAAACCACTTAGTATGGTAATTTTAGCTGTTTATATTGGTTGTGCGTTACACGCAGTTTTAGTATATTCTACAGCTGTAAAGGTGTTTGCTGGTATAAGCCCTATGAAATTCTTTAAGGGAATTGCCCCAGCTGCAATCACAGCCTTTAGTACAACCAGTTCTTCAGGAACTCTACCTGTAACAATAAAATCCACTCGTGAAAATTTAGGTGTTTCAGAAAAAATTGCAAGTTTTGTTCTTCCATTAGGTGCCACTATAAATATGGATGGTACAGCACTATATCAAGGTGTATGTGCATTATTTATAGCTCAAGTATATGGACTAGAATTAAGCCTTGCTCAAATGGCAACAATCGTATTAACTGCCACATTAGGCTCTATTGGAACAGCAGGCGTACCTGGTGGTGGATTCATAATGTTAACCCTTGTACTCCAATCAGTAGGATTACCCCTTGAAGGCCTTGTTCTAATTGCAGGTATTGATAGAATATTAGATATGGCAAGAACATCTGTTAATGTAATAGGTGACGCATCATGTGCAGTAGTTGTTGCTTCTACAGAAAAAGACTTAGAACCTGTAAGTTCAAATATTTATAGTAAATAATGGTGATTCTATGAAAAAAACAGTAGGGATTATAGGTGGTATGGGGCCCATGGCAACTATTGATTTATTCAAAAAAATTGTGAACAATACCCCTGCCCATTCAGATCAAAGTCACCTTCATATAGTTATAGATAATAATACATCAATCCCAGACAGATCCACTTATATTTTAGAGGGCGGAGAAAATCCAACTGGCGAAATTTCATCCTCTGCCAGGAATTTAATATCCATTGGTGCAAATATCCTTATAATGCCATGTAATACGGCCCACTATTTTTATAATGATGTTTGTAAAACTATTGAAGATTTAATTACTCATAAGAATATTATCTTTATCAATATGATAGAAGAAACAGCAAAATATATTTCTAATAATATACAAGGAAGCGAAAAGGTTTACCTTTTAGGAACTAAAGGTACTTATAAATCCATGATTTATGAGAAAGCCTTTGAATCCTACAACATGGAACTTATAGAGCCTTCTAAAGAGCTTAAACAAAAGGTTATGGATATGATTTATGATTATAAAAATGGAAAATTTAATTATACTCATGATGATTTATATGACTTTAAAAAGGATGCTTTATCTAGGGGCGCAAAGAAAATAATTCTTGGTTGTACAGAATTACCCCTTATTTTTCAGATCTTTGATTTAGTAGATGACACGATCGATCCTACTGAAATACTAGCTAAAGCAGCTATTGAAAAAGCTACTTCAGAGGTCTTAGGAGCTAAATAAAAAATTTTAATATTAATAAGCCCATGAAATTAATCATGGGCTTATTAATATTAGTATAACATTTCTAAGAAGGCTCCCATCCTTGTACTGAGTTGACCAATATCATTTTGGGAATAATCCGTTTCTATATTAATATAAGGTATGTTCTTTTCCCTATTTACAAACCTCTTTACACTAGTAGCTTCCACATTGTATGTATGACAGGCTTGTAAAATCACCTCTACTACTCCATCAATCTTATATTCATCTATTAATTTAGACAATAACTCAAGTCTCTTTGTATTAGGTGACATTACAGAACATGGAATACTCAAATATTTTTCTGCTATGGCTTCTATAGGCTCTTTATCTTCATCCACAAGAAGGCTATTTGCCTTTACACCTCCGCAATTTTCATAGCATACTACCACTCCACCATTTTCTTCTATTGCCTGTATTGCTTTCTCCGTGGCCCCTCCTATAGGACAACCTGTAACTAGTATTCTCGGAGCATCTGGTGAAGTAGCCCTTTGTCCATTTTCATATTCATCCTTTATTTTAGCAGTTAATTCTTTAATATAATCTATACTTTCCCTTTTATCTAATTTAAACTGAGAACCATAAAGGACCTTTAATATTTCCATTCCTGTAACAGGTGAAGGACTCAATTTTCCTAGCTCATAAAACTGAATTTTTGCTTTTCTCTCTTCATTGTGAATATTTATTGCCTCTTTTAGTTTTTCTGGTGTAATCTCTACATGAAAGTCCTTCTCTATTCTGTCTTTAAGTTTCATTATTTCCTTTTTCCATAAAACCATAGATTCCTGGTCTACATTATTTTGTGGTAATTGCATCACGTGCATTGGTTTTATTTCTCCAAGAAGTTCATACATCTTTTTCTTTCCATCACATGTGGTTTCTCCCACAATTAAATCAGAAAAATAAAAATATGGACATTTGTCAGTTATGGCAAAACCATAACTAGATTTAATAAGTGGACATAAATTTGCTGGCAAATCTATTTCTGCATCAGCAATTGGTTCATTGCTGGTACCACATAAGCTTACGGCTATGCCCCCAGCAGCATGAATCAACTCCTTAGGAGTATAGGTACAAAAGGTTCCCACTACTTTTTTCCCAGATTCCTTATATTTTTTCACTTCTATAAAACCATTTTGTCTTGCTTCATCATATTCATTAAACATACTAGGTAATTCATTCATGGTCTATACCTCCATATATATTTTTTTGATTTTTCTATCCAAATCATGATTTAGGCATATGAAAGAAATAAACTAGTCAGTTCTCTGAGGGATTTAGATTATTTTCAAGGCATGGTGAGCGAGCATATTAAACATATGTAAGCGATTCCATAACGAAGAAAATAATTCAAATAACCAGTGAAATGGCTAATTTATTTTTTGAATATGCCTTATGTCCTATTAAGTATAAAAAGTGGCAAGCTATCCTGCCACTTTTTACACTTAATATTGAAATTTAATATGACCCTTTTTTCAATTATATACTAACTATTATTATAAAATATCTTTTCTATTATAACCAATTGATTTTCTTTATAGTTTATTTAATAAATATAGATCTTTTCTATATAACTAACTTATAGTACCTATACAATTATATGTTTTATATAGTTACCCATATATCTAACAATTTTACATTCACTTGTTGTCTGAGGCTTCATATATACATAGTTAAATCTATCTGCTGAGTATAGTTTTTTCCCATTGTTAATACAATCTTGAAAAAACATTTTAAAGGTTTTAATATTAATATGATTAAATTTTATTTGGTTCCATATTTCTTTCTTCATAATAAAAGCTGACTCACATAGTGAATTTACGTATTGATTTTCAAAATTAGGAAATTCAACTCCTAAAGTCTCACTTTCCTCCATATAAGAGTAGTATGTTTGTTTCCCAACAATATGTGCATCTGTATACTCAAAAGGATTCATTAGATCCCCTAAAAATTCTGGAGCATAATAATCATCCTCGTGAAAATTAGATACATAAGGATACCTTGCCTGGTCCATGGCAAAATTAACACATTCCCCTAATGATTTCTCTTCATCCATTATAAATACTTTTACATAATCATAAGATTTCTCTCTTTTCTTCCATTCTTCTATATTTATAGAATCATCCTTTAAAATAAGAATTAACTCTTTCTTTTTATAGTTTTGTCTTTCAAAATTTGAAAATACATTTTCTATTTTATTTGGTCTATTAATACAAGTAATAATAGATACACCTGGAATTTCTCTTCTCTTATAATTTAAACCAATTTTTTCTAAAATAGTTTCCATTCTATGTCTATAAGTATGTTTTTTAAATACCTCCCTTTGCCCTCGTACAGATAGTCTGTCTCTTAATTCTTTGTCATAAAGTAAAAATTTCAAATGCTTTTTTACGTCTTCCTTTGACCTACATAGTTTAACAATATTTAAAAACATCTTTTCTATTCCTAATGAATAACTACTAATAACATTTGTTCCACATGCTAATAATTCAAATACCCTTCTTGAAAACATAGTAGCGCTGTTTTTAGTGAAATTAACATTTAAAAATGTATTATAATTTTTATAGATTGAAGGTATTTTTAGATAATGAACAGGTTTTTTAATATATGATTTGTACAAATCTGGGAATCCATAGCGATATTTAAATTTGCTATAATACATTCGGTCATAAATGTGCAATCCATATTTGCAGGCTGGTTCTAATAGCATTTCCATGTTCTTTTCTCTTTCAGAATACATTTTATGCCAAGTTCCTGCAAAGGCAACTTTTCCAAGTGGTTTTTTACCCCTATCTATTGGATTATGCAATTTGGGCTGTGCAGCAAAGGGCAAAACGTATACATTGCTATGTCCTAATATTCTTTTATATGTTCCTATACATCCTTCATCCGTTGTAAATACATAGTCAAAAAATTTTGCTGTTTCAATGAAATTTTCAAAAAATATTGGATCTTCCTTATTCCAAAAAACAGTAGGAATATTCATCTCATTACATGTATTTATGAGGTCTTCCATTATATTATTTTCCTTTTCCCCAGTAATCCTACGGACCCATTTACCTCCTTTTCCTAGCCATGCAGATTCAACAAAGAGTAAGTCAGGGTTTTCATTAATCAATTGATATTTCCATTTTTCCCCATCTAATTGAATAAGATTACATTCATATTTTAAGCATTCATAACTGAATTCATCTACAATCGAAACTACCTTTAATTTATTTATGGTATTCACTTGACCATTCCCTCACTCCCTTTCAAGAAATATTTATTGATTTACAAAAACACCTTTAAATTACTATAATACTATGCACATGAATTTTATCCCGTTACAAATGTGCCTTGTATCACATCTTAGGCATATTCAAAAAATAAATTAGTCATTTCACTGGTTATTTGAACTATTTTCTTCGTTATGGAATCGCTTACATATGTTTAATATGCTCGCTCTCCATGCCTTGAAAATAATTTAAATTCCTCAGGAAGTTGACTAGTTTATTTTTTTCATATGCCTTATTGTTTTGTAACTTTTAAGTATTACAATTCATACTCTGAAATTAAGGAAGTTTATAAATATTAAATTATGGAAAGGTGTATATATTGTGAAAAAAATATGCGTAATAGGCCTTGGCTACATCGGTTTACCCACTACGGCAATACTTGCATTACACGAATATAAAGTTATTGGTGTAGATATAAATGAGAAAATCCTTGAAAAATTAAACAAGGGTGAAATTCATTTTACAGAACCTTTTTTAGGAAATATTGTAAAGACCATGGTAGATAAGGAAAAAATCATGGGAAAAACACAGCCTGAAAAGGCAGATGTATTTATCATTGCAGTCCCTACACCATGCAAAGAAGATAAATCCTGCGACCTAACTTATTTAATATCAGCAGTAAAATCAATTTTACCTTATATAGAAAAAGATAATATTATAATAATCGAATCAACAATTCCACCAGGAACAACAGATGGTATCATAAAGTCAATCATAGAAGAAAAGACAAAATTTAAAGTAGGCCATAATATATATTTAGCCCATTGTCCTGAAAGAGTACTACCAGGAAATATAATAAAAGAAATAGTTGAAAATAATAGAATTGTTGGAGGTTGTACACGGGAATGCTCTCAAAAAGCAGCAAATGTTTATAGAGCTTTTGTAAAGGGAGAAATTTTTGTAACAGATGCAAAAACTGCTGAAATGTCAAAATTAATGGAGAATACCTTTAGGGATGTGAACATTGCTTTGGCAAACGAGCTAGTAACAATTTCCAATCATTTGCAAATCAATGGTCTTGATGTAATATCAATAGCCAATAAGCACCCAAGAGTAAATATTCATAATCCAGGGCCAGGTGTTGGAGGACATTGCCTTGCCATTGATCCTTATTTTATTATTGAAAAAGCACCACAACTATCTAATATCATTTCTACTGCTAGAAAAGTAAATTCCTCTATGCCCCATTATATCCTATCAAATGTAAAGGAATTAATGAAAGATATTCACAACCCTAAAATAGCTGTTTTTGGTATTACTTATAAGGGAAATGTTACAGATATTAGGGAAAGCCCTGCCATAGAAATTATTAAATTACTTGAAAATGAAAATTTTAAAATTTCTATTTATGATCCACATGTTCAAGGAGAAAATCTAAATATTGTATCAATTGACGAAGCTGTAGAAGGAGCAGATATGATACTAATTTTAGCTGCCCATGACGAATTTAAAAATTTAAACTATATAAATCTAATAAAAACAATGAAAAACCCTATAATATTTGATACAACAAATATTATTAATCTTAAAAATTACGATAATACTCATATTAATATTAAAAACTTAGGCAATCTATTTCATAACAGTTACACATAAATTAGATATGTTATATATCTTATAGATTTCGTAGTAATAAATTAATTTTATACAAAAATGTTTTTGGTAATTAAAGGGTTTATTGGATTTGGTAAGTCGTTAATCGTTAGTTGTCTTTCGTTAAAACCAATAACTACTAACGACCAACGGCTAACCTAATAAAATTAATTCTATGTTTTTCCATAAAGATAAATGTACAGAGCAATTTTAAAACCAAGAAATCTATATAGATTTATCAACACTAAGCTTTATTTATACAGTAACTTGCCTACGAAGGAAAATATATTGAAAATCTTTGGAACCCTGGAACGTCACAACATCCTATGC
>NZ_JAOART010000008.1 GCF_025210435.1 Anaeromicrobium sp. | reverse complement strand
TCAATGAAAGTCTTAAAAAAATTAATTAGTCCTTAAATGTTGTAGGCATGAGCATTTAGTAATAATGTAAGCCTTATGTTGAGAGTATAAGGGAAGTTAACATATTTAAGAACCCCATGCCTTTAGGCGTGGGAGCATCAGAAAAGGGTGTACTCACAGGAATATTAAGGGTAGCAAAGGAAAGTGTATTTTCTGGACTTAATAATTTGAAGGTATGTACAATACTTAGGGATGAATATAGTAAAATCTTTGGTTTTTTAGAAGATGAAGTAGAAGAAATCCTTAAATACTATAACATTCAATGGGAAATGGATACAGTTAAAAATTGGTATAATGGATATACATTTGGAGAAGAAACCATATATAATCCCTGGTCCATACTAAATTATGTGGATAACTACAAAAAAGGATTTAGACCCTATTGGGTAAATACTAGTAGTAATGATTTAGTAAAAAAAGTCCTTGTCAGATCTGGTGAAACTGCAAAAATAGAACTTGAAGATTTGATGAGAGGAAAATCCATAGAAAAATCCATAAATGAAGATATAGTAATGAATGATGTAAATAAGGATTCTGAGAATCTATGGAGTTTCTTACTTTTTAGCGGATATTTAAAGATAGTAGATGAAAACTTTAAGAGGGGAAAGGTCTATTGCAATTTAAAAATTCCTAATTTGGAAGTGAACTATTTATATGAAGAAATAATTATGTCTTGGTTTAGTGAAAATATAAACAAGGAAAAATTTAACCTTATGCTAAAGAGCCTAGTTAATGGAGACATAAGGACCTTTGGAAAGATATTGAAGGAATTTGTATTAAAAAGTGTAAGCTATTTTGACACGGCAGGTAATGAAAGTGAAAAGGTATATCACTCCTTTGTACTAGGAATCCTCATAGGTCTTTGGGATGATTATGAGGTTAAATCCAATAGGGAAAGTGGATATGGAAGATACGATGTGGCATTAATTCCTAGGGACAGAGAAAGAAATGGCATAATTTTGGAATTCAAGAAGGTTGATAAATATGACAAGGAAACCCTAGAGACGGCAGCTAAAGGTGCATTAAAACAGATTGAGGATAAAAATTATAGGCAAGAATTAGTAAATAGGGGAATAGACAATATAATTGAGGTTGGTATAGCCTTTGAGGGAAAGAATGTGTTGGTGATGGAAAAGAAAATATTGTAAAATATCACATGTAGTGTTATCATATAGGCAATGAAAGGAATTTATTTTGCGAGGGTCTTTGGGTATGAAAAAACACTGGAGATGCTCGATGAGTATATTGCTGGATTTGAGGGTGTTTTTGAAAAATGGTCATCCTAGATTTTATTGAAAAAAGTGAGACCCTCGCATTTGGGTAAATTAGCCCAGTAATTGCAATGGTTCTAATGGGGTAGAGTTAGAAGAACATATAATTCCCTTTGGGAATTGAAACCGACAGTGCTCTTACACTTCCAAAAAGCTTGCCCATACTAGTTAGAAGAACATATAATTCCCTTTGGGAATTGAAACCATAAATACTAGCGTGTTATATATTTCAGAGAATAATTTACTAGTTAGAAGAACATATAATTCCCTTTGGGAATTGAAACATTATAGAATAACACACTATATTTGTTTTGTAAATAGTTGTTAGAAGAACATATAATTCCCTTTGGGAATTGAAACATATAGTTCTAACTCACTACTTTTAAAAATACCACTCTTTAGTTAGAAGAACATATAATTCCCTTTGGGAATTGAAACTTTAGATGTATAAAATTAGTATCCATACATGTCCATCTCAGTTAGAAGAACATATAATTCCCTTTGGGAATTGAAACTACTCTCAAATTCGTCCCAATCCATATTCCAACCTTCTAAGTTAGAAGAACATATAATTCCCTTTGGGAATTGAAACTGCTAGATTTCGAAGAACTATAGATTTAGTTCCGGAGTGTTAGAAGAA
This sequence comes from Anaeromicrobium sp., assembly GCF_025210435.1. GTDB lineage: Bacteria > Bacillota > Clostridia > Peptostreptococcales > Thermotaleaceae > Anaeromicrobium. The sequence continues at coordinate 4,505 of NZ_JAOART010000008.1, read as the reverse complement.
CATATAATTCCCTTTGGGAATTGAAACCTCTCTTCTTTTATGGATTGAACTTTAGTAATAGTAGTTACAGGTTAGAAGAACATATAATTCCCTTTGGGAATTGAAACTTTACTGGTTTATATTCGTTTTTATCATATAACATTCTAAGTTAGAAGAACATATAATTCCCTTTGGGAATTGAAACTATTTATATTCATCAGGATTAGATTGTTTTTCTTCTGGTTAGAAGAACATATAATTCCCTTTGGGAATTGAAACTTTAATATCTCTAAAATCCCATCATCCAAAATCTTTGGTTTACGTTAGAAGAACATATAATTCCCTTTGGGAATTGAAACCCTATCATAGCTAAACCTAACATTGGTAATATTAACAGGTTAGAAGAACATATAATTCCCTTTGGGAATCTAATGAAACTTACATAAAACGGCATTACTGTTATTAGAGTAGTGTCGTTTTATATTGTAAAAAAATTGCTGTATAAAATTTAAATAGACAATATTGACAATTAATATATGTGGAATATTGTGGAAAATAATTGAAAGTGTTATCATAAAATTAATTAAAATGTAAATTGATGAATTTTGAAAGTTCAAACGAGGGGGATAAAAATGAATAAAAAAAATATAGTTTGTACATGTGGAGCAAGTAATAATGTAGTAGATGATCCAGATAAAATGAAGGATACATTATTATCAGAAATTTTCTATAAAAAATACTCAGAGAATAAGAATATTTCGGAGACGATAAAATATGTTGTAGAACTAATTCCTAAAGATAAAATTTATGACTTAGAAGAAAATATAAAAAATATTTTAGTAGAAGCAAAGGATGAGAATGATCTAAGAGATAGAATAGATAATGAAATTGAAATTAATGAAAATATAGGAGAACTACTTAGGATTAGTAGAGAAACTATAATTGATTTTTTTAAAGGCATTAAAGAAGAAAAAACAAAGAGAATAAATAAATACTTAAATTTAAGTCTAAAATATTTTCTTCGTAGCAAATCGGCAGAATGTAATTCCATAGAGGGCTATATTAGTGAGTATTTATTAGAGGACGAAGAGGTAAGTATTATTAATAAAATATATATATTAGCTTCAGATAGTGAAAAAGGATATGAATCGGCTAAAAAGAGTAAAGAATTTATTAAGGCATTAATGAAACACATTTATAAAAATAACAATATAGATATATATGTAGATAAAATTGAAGGCTTTAAAACTGGCGAGAATACGGAAAAATTTATCAAGGATGGTATTAGGAATTTACTAATGAAATTTTTTGACATACACCATAGTTCTCAAAGGCAAAATCATAAGTGTATATTAAATATTACAGGGGGATATAGAGCAGCAGTACCCTATGCAGTATATTTTGCTAGTGGCTTTGATTTAGATATTTTTTATCTATATGATGCTTCCACAAAGGTAATGGTTTTGCCTAGGATACCTATAGTGAGTTGGGATGAGGGATATTTAAGAAGACTTAAAGACATTAAAGAGGCATTTAGTCATAGTAAAAGGAAAGGCATGAATCAGGCAAAGAATAAAGGTATGTTATCTTTGGTAGATAAAAAAGAAGAGAAATTTTCTGATTTTGGAGACATTTTGATTGACCTTATAGAAAAGAAATTAAGTATTGAAGGAGATAGAGAAAATCTTAATCACAATACAAATTCCAATAGAAATAGATTTATATCCAGTATAGTTAGCAGATTATAGTAGGAGTTGTAAATGTGAAGATAGAAGAATACAAGATTAATTTAAACGAAGAAGAAATTATATTCAAGTGTGAAAGAAATACAGATTACAATATAAAGGTTATGGAAATAATATGGAATCATGTGGATTTTAGAATAGAATATGAGGAAAATAATGAAGAATCTATTTATGTACACAACATTATTAAAAGTATTAAAGTAAGAGAAGTCGTAGCAGAGTTATGCGGAGAATTATTTAGAGATTATAGATTTCGAAATGGTATTAGACAGGAAATATCAATGTATGAATATGCAATGAATGAAGAAATAGATAGATATGAAGGGCAAATGTATTATTTAATATTTGATGAATTATTAAAATTAGTAGAAGTGGACTTGTATTATAATTTTGATTACAAAGAAATTCATATGAATTTAGCATATAAGAAATTTAAGTTGTGCGAAAGATTGTATGAAGAAAATACTAATGAATATTTATTTAAAAATATGTATTATGAATCTTATACATCCTTCTTGAATTTTGCAGTGGAAAGAAAAATAGAGGTAGGGCCTGACTTAGAGGATAAAATAAAAGATGTATTTATAAAAGAAGAAAATAATATTATTAAAATTAAGGAACATTTTTATAATAACCAGAAAAAAGTCGAATATTATATAGATAATTGGTTTTTGAGAAAAAGTGATTATGAATCAGTAAGTCATATTATGGAGTTAATATCTAATGATGGAGAAAAAATAAATAAAAAAAGTATAAATAGAAATATTAGGAATTTACTACTGGATAACAACTTTGTATGTTTAATTATTTTATTATTGCCGATCATAATGTTTGTCTTTAATAGGACATTTAATACTGAATATATCAGGGTCGCTCAACAGAATATTCACTGTGTAATAATAGTCTATCTAGTGTTATTAAGTATATATAATAGATGTAAATACAAGAAATTTGGAAAGTTATATATATTTACAAGAAAATATTACCCTCGTGTATTGGGGGGGATAATTACAGGTTATGCATTATTATTGCTTGGAGAAGAAGTATATAAATATGTTATAAATTTAGATTATATTAGAATAATATGTATAATGGCTATATCATTAACTCTTACCTTTACATATATATACTCTAGTGTTTTAAATAGAGTTAAGAAAAGTGAATATGCTAGGAAAAGGGCTATAGATATAATTTTAAAGGGTTTATGTCAATCATATATACTTATATACATATTAAATGAACTTGTGATTACAGGTTTTTTAAAAGGAATGATAGGAGAAAATCAAACGACTAAAATCTATGATTCGTATTTACTAATGATAAATCCTATTATCAAGGGAAGTTTACATCATGTGAAAATTACACTAATATATCCCGTATTAGCACTTATGATAGGAATGTTCTTACAATTACTATGGGAAGAAGTAGAGATAACAAAACCTTTATAAAAAATAAAATTAATGCAGCTCTAAATGGGGCTGTATTTATTTTTGTAAATAAAAAGGAAAATAGTGGATTAATGAAGAATAAGAATGATAAATGGAAAACTATGTAATAAAATGTATTTTTAAGGATTTTAATTTGCATAGGAAAAGAGGTATGAAAATGAAGTATAACACTCTAATTTTAGCAGCTATATTAAAGGATTTACAGATAATAATAGGGAGAAATGAGAAAAGTGTTTGTAATGATACATTTATAGAAAAATATGAAAACAAATTTAAAAATATATGTGATGTGGATTTATTAATTAGTATTCTAAAAAACTATGAACTGATGGATGAAGGTAAGGTTATAAAATATAATAAATATATTCATATAATAAAAAAAGCACATGAACATATCCATGAAAAAATTCATCTAGGAGATGAAAAGTTTCGAGGTAGATTGTTAGATTCTATATTTTCAAATATTCAATTAAGAAGAGATTTACCAGAGCGGTCATTTTACCCAATGAAAGAATACTCTATTAAAAACATATTCCCCAAAAAAGCAAATGAAAATCTTATAAGGGATGAAAAAAACCTAATAAATGGTTTTGAAAAAGGGTTTATAGAAATAGTTGAAAATATGGGAGAGTTTAATAAGTTCTATGATCAATTATTTTGTTTAATCTTAAAATACATGTGGTGTATACCAATTAATATAAATGATGAAGTTGCAGATATATCCTTTTATGAACATACTAAAATGAATAGTGCCCTTATAGCAGCTCTTTATAGATACCATGAAAATATTAAAGATTTTTCTTTAGAAAAAATTAATGAGGATAAAGAAAAATATGGGGTTTTAGTAGGAGATTTATCTGGAATACAAAAATATATATTTGCCACATCAAATATAGGAACAGGTGGAATTGCTAAAAGATTAAGGGCTAGATCTTTTACTTTAGGAATTATATCAGAATTAGCAAGTCATAAAATTATAAACAAATTTAATTTAAATAGTACAAATATTATAATGTCATCTGGTGGGAAATTTTATATTTTGTTACCTAATATAAAGGGGTTAGATGAAGAAATAAACACTATACAAAAAGAATTTGAAGAATATCTATTAAAGGAATACAAGGGTGAAATAAGTTTAAATTTAGCCTATGAAAAAATATCAGGAAACGAAATGAAAAATTTTGGACAGGTATTATCTACGTAAAATTTGTACAAACAATCACAACAAATTTGGAAATATAATTCCAGTAATTATTATGTAATTCAGTTAAATTTAGCATAGATTTCAGCTTGTTTTTTACTGGAATAATATAACATAACAAAATAAATCATA
>NZ_JAOART010000119.1 GCF_025210435.1 Anaeromicrobium sp. | reverse complement strand
TTGTTGGAGTAGAATAGGATGTTGTGACGTTCCAGGGTTCCAAAGATTTTCAATATATTTTCCCTTATAGGCAAGTTACTGTATAAAGAAATCTTAGTGTTACGAAATCTATAATTATGGTCAATGGATACTGTTTTCTACCTATTTAATTTTTTAAAACTTCCTAAGAAAATGAATCCTTTAGTGAAAATATATAAAGGATTAGGCGTTTAATTTACTTAAGGCATATAAAAAGGTGTTGCAAAAATGCAAAAAAACGATGTAAAAAAGCAACGAAACCTGACTATCTGAAAATAACTTGATGAGAAAGAATAATAGTAAAGAATGTTAAAAAAAAATCAATATTTATGTTGCTAAAATGCAACTGAGTATAATTGTATACTTTAAAAAATATTGAAATAACCTCTTTCATTTATGGAGAGAATAGGTTAAAATAAGTATGTGCAAGGGTTTATACTTATTTTAAATATTATTTTGTGAAAATTGGTATAGAAATTGCTAATTATTTTTTATGAAACTTAGTCAAAAAAATAACACAGTAATTAATTGATACATATATGAAGTACAAATACTTACTAGATAATACATAAAGAAGGGGAGAATCAAATTATGGAGCTTTTTAAATTAAAAACAGGAATGCATAAATTTGATACTTTTGCTGAATTCGCAAAAGAGTTTAATTTAGGCAAAGGAGATTTAGTATTAACTAATGGATTTTTATATGAACCTTTCATGAAAGAATTAAACTCAGAAGCTAACTTTATTATGCAAGAAGCTTATGGTACAGGAGAACCTTCTGACGAAATGATGAATGCCATATTAAATGATGCTAAGAAAAACGAATTCAACAGAATTATAGCTGTAGGTGGAGGTACTGTAATCGATATTGCTAAGGTTTTAGTATTAAAAGACTTAGACGATGTGGTAGATGCATTTGATAAGAAAATCGATTTAGTTAAGGAAAAAGAATTAATAGCTATACCTACTACCTGTGGTACTGGTACTGAAGTTACAAACATCAGTATAGCAGAGATTAAATCTAAGAAGACTAAAATGGGATTAGCTGTAGATGAAATATTACCAGACCATGCTGTATTAATTCCAGAGTTTTTAAAGGGGCTTCCATATAAGTTCTATGTATATAGTTCTATAGATGCACTTATCCATGCTATAGAGTCACAAGTTTCTCCAAAATCAAATCCTTATACTAAGGTATATAGTATGAAGGCTATTGAAATGATATTTGATGTTTATCTAAATATTGTTGAAAAGGGAGAAGAATATAGATTTGAAAGATTAGAGGATATTTTAATTGCAAGTAATTATGCTGGTATTGCTTTTGGTAACACTGGTGTTGGGGCAGTTCACGCATTATCATATCCATTAGGTGGTACTTACCATGTTCCTCATGGAGAAGCAAACTACCAATTCTTCACAGAAGTATTTAAGTTATACAACAAGAAAAATCCAGAAGGATCTATCAAAGAAGTAAACTCTATGTTAGCTAGAATATTAAAGGTTGACGAATGTGAAGTTTATGAAAAGGTAGAAGAAGTTTTAGGAAAATTATTAGCTAAGAATGAACTTAAAACTTATGGAATGAAAGAGGAAGAAATAGAATTATTTGCTGATAGTGTTTTAGAAAAGCAACAAAGATTATTAGCTAATAACTATGTACCACTTTCAAGAGAAGAGATTATATCTGTATACAAAAACTTATACTAATTAGTATGAGTTTTGCAAAAAAATGTTAATTAAAAAACTAACAACGCTAAGGAGGCAATTCCAATGAGTATGGATGTTATGATTAAAAAAGCTAGAGAAGCACAAAAAGAGTTTGAAAGTTTTTCACAAGAACAAGTAGATATGATGGTAAAAGCTATAGCAAAGGTTGTATATGACAATGCTGAGAGCTTAGCAAGATTAGCTGTAGATGAAACTGGAATGGGAGTTTATGAGCATAAGGTTGCTAAGAATAAAGGTAAATCTAAAGTAATCTGGAATGACTTAAAAGACAAGAAATCTGTTGGAATAATCAATAGAGATGAAAAGACTAACATTATTGAAGTTGCAAAGCCTATGGGAGTTGTAGGAGCTGTTACTCCAACTACTAACCCAATCGTTACTCCAATGTGTAATGCAATGTTCGCATTAAAGGGAAGAAATGCTATTGTTGTAGCACCTCATCCAAGAGCTAAGAAGTGTAGTTCAAAGACTGTTGAGTTAATGAACCAAGCTGTTAGAGACTTAAACATTGGAGCACCTGAGGGATTAATTCAAATCATTGAAGAGCCTTCAATTGAAAAGACTAATCAATTAATGAACGTGGCTGACGTTGTAGTTGCAACTGGTGGTATGGGAATGGTTAAAGCTGCTTACTCAAGTGGAAAGCCAGCATACGGAGTTGGAGCTGGAAATGTTCAAGTTATCGTAGATAGAGACGCAGACTTTAAGGACGCTGCTTCTAAGATAATTACAGGAAGAAGTTTCGATAACGGAATCATATGTTCTGGAGAACAAACAATCATCGCTCACAAAGATGACTATGATAATGTTATGAAAGCATTCGAAGATCAAGGATGCTACTTAGTAAAGAGTGAAGAAGACAAGAAGAAGTTCAGAGATACTATCTTCCATGATGGACATATGAACAAGGACGTAGTAGGTCAAACAACTGCTAAAATAGCTGAAATGGCAGGAGTAGAAATTCCAGCTGACACTAAGATTATCCTATTAGAAGCTGATGGAATTGGTGAAGCAGATCTATTATGTAAAGAAAAAATGTGCCCAGTAATGTCTACATTCAAGTACAGTGACATTGACGAAGCTGTTATGATTGCTAAGACTAACTTAGATATGGAAGGAAGCGGACACAGTGCTGCTATCCACTCTAACACATTAGAGCATATAGAAAAAGCTGGAGCTGGATTATCAGTATCTAGATTAGTTGTTAATGCACCATCTGCTACAACTGCTGGTGGAAGTTTAACTAATGGATTTGCTCCTACAACTACATTAGGATGCGGATCTTGGGGTAACAACTCTATTTCTGAGAACTTCACTTACAAGCACTTAATCAACGTTTCAAGAATCGGATTATTACAAGAAAACGTAGAAGTTCCAACTGACGAGCAAATTTGGGCTTAATCAGTAGATTAAAAACGGGTCAATATTGACCCGTTTTTTCAATGTGAATATAAAAATAGCTAGGAATTAATTCCTAGCTATTTTAAATCCTATTCAACTACTTCAAACATATCCTTTCCTACTCCACAAATTGGACAAACCCAATCGTCTGGAATATCTTCAAAGGGAGTACCTGGAGCAATACCTCCATCTGGATCTCCTACCTTTGGATCATATATATATGCACAAGGTGTACATTCGTATTTTTTCATATTAAATTCCTCCTAAATCCTATATTTTCAATTTTATATTTTAAACCCATTAAGTCGACTTAACTAATTTTTATCTATTAGATTAATACCCCTTAGGCAATTGATTAAACATAAAAAATTATTATATAAATGGAAAAAATTTAAAAACACTATTTTGTTTAATTATCACAACTTATATAATATATATGATAGGATTTATTTAAGGCATATGCCTAAAGGGAAGTACAAAGGAAGAGGGATGGAGAGATGAAAAATTTAATTAGAATGTTTTTCATATTTATAAAGATAGGAACATTCACTTTAGGTGGGGGATATGCCATGATTCCCCTTATGCAAGAGGAGATGGTAGAAAAAAATAAGTGGATATCAGAAGAAGAATTCTTAGATATAATAGCTGTAGCTCAAAGTATACCTGGTGCTTTGGCTATTAATACGTCCACATATATAGGATATAACTTATTTGGATTTTTAGGGGCTGTACTAGGGTGTTTAGGGACCATATTACCAGCCATTATAATTATGAGTACCATATCCATTTACTTTATGAAATTTGAAAATAGTGAACTTATGAATACTCTATTTAAGGGAATAAGGCCAGCTGTAGTTGCTCTTATTTTATCAGGAGTAATTAAACTATCGAAATCATTACCTAAGAAAAGCATATTCATATTATGGTCATTAGGTACAGTCATATGTGTAGTACTATTAAAAATCCATCCCATATGGATAATAATAGGATCTGCTCTTATGGGATACATGAAATTTAAGGGAGAAATAGATTATGATACTAAAGATAATTAAAATATTTTCAACCTTTGCTAAGATAGGTGCATTTAGCTTTGGTGGAGGGTTGGCCATGCTAACTTTCATACAAAAGGAAATAGTATATAAAAATGGATGGCTTACAGAGGAACAATTTGTAGACCTAGTGGCAATAGCTCAAATGACACCAGGGCCTATTGCAATAAATAGTGCCACCTTTTGTGGATATAAAATTGCGGGCATATGGGGAGCCCTAGCAGGAAGTATAGGTGTTACCATTGTATCTTTTACAATTATAACATTGTCAGCAAAATTTATTATAAAAAACAAGGACAAGTCATCCATGAAGGCTATATTTTTAGGACTTAGGCCAGCTGTGTTAGGACTCATAATAAGTGCAGCAATTACCTTGGGAAAAACAGCCATTGTAGATATGAAGGGAATATTTATTTTCTGTATAATATTATTTTTAATAATGAAAGTAAAAATACATCCTATTATGGGGATTGTCATATCAGCAGGTATGGGAATTTTACTTTACTAAGGAGGAGATGATGGGTTGGATAGGAAATGGATAAGAAGAACAATTTTAATTTGTATAATAATAGGTTTTATTGTAGGTGGAATAGACTTTTTTAAAGAAATGAAAATTAAGAAGGTTGTTATTTATGGGAACATAATAAAAGAAGAATTTATACTGGAAAATGATAATGTATATGTGGATTTCCATTTCTTAAAAACCCATTTAGATAGGGAAATGAGAATGAATGAAAAAAGAACAAGGGCTTACTTTAAGTCTACTTATTCTTTTAAAAATGAAGAAATACAAAGTTTAATAGATGAAACGGGAGTAGAGTTAAATGTTCATACCCTAAATAGGGATAATAAAAATTATGTGCCCCTTTTAGATGTACAAAGGTTAATAGGTATAAAGGTGATTCAAGATAGAGATAAAGTATATATAAACCAATATGACAAAAATGAAGAGAAAGGGGAAAGGGAAAAGGAAATAGGCAAAGGGAAGATAACATTAGCATGGGAATATGTGGGAGATAAAAATCCTAACATAGAAAATGAAGATAAAATAAAGGGACTACAAATTGTATCACCCACCTGGTTTAATATAGTAAATACACAGGGAATTATAGTCAATAGTGGAGAATATAAATATATGAAGGATGCCAAGGAAAAGGGATATGGTATATGGGCATTAGTAAAAAACAACTTTAATCCAAAATTAACTAGGGCCATCCTAAATGATGAAAAAGTACAGGATAAGGTAATAGGTCAGTTAATACTATTTAGTGAAATGTATGATTTAGATGGGATAAATATAGATTTTGAAAATATATTTTATGAAGATCAGGATAAACTAACTAATTTTGTTAAAAGACTTCGCTATTATACAGAAAAGAATGGTTTAGTCCTATCTATGGATGTGACTGTTCCAGGTGGAAGTAAACAATGGTCCCTAGTATATGATAGAAAGGAACTAGCTAAACACCTAGACTATCTTATGTTAATGGCCTATGACGAACACTGGGCATCTAGTCCAGATAGTGGTTCTGTAGCATCCATTGGATGGGTAGATAAGGGAATTAAGAGAAGTCTTGAAGTAATACCTAAAGAAAAATTAGTCTTAGGCATGCCCTTTTACATGAGGGTGTGGACAGAAGAAAAACTAGATAAAAAGATAAAGGTATCCTCTAAGGCCATAACCATGGGTAAGCTTGATAATATAGTAGATTCTAGAGAACTAGAACCTGTTTGGAATGAAGATGTGGCCCAGTACTATACAGAGTATGTGGAAGATAATAAGACTTATAAAATATGGATAGAAGATAAAAAGTCTATAGAAGAAAAGGTAAGCCTAGCTAAGAACTATGATCTAGCAGGCATTTGTGCCTGGAGGAAGGGCTTTGAAAAGGATGAAATATGGGGAGTATTTGAAGATTATTTAGAGGGAAATTAAATTTCCTTCTTTTTTTACTCACTAGGAAATTATGATTTTCTTAAAAATGGCATAGGAAAATAGGATTTATCTATAGTATAAGGGGGTGATCCATTTGGATGAAAGAAGAATAATAGAGGTTTCAAATTTACACAAAGAATACGAAATGGGAGAAATAAAGGTAGAAGCCCTAAAGGAAGCTAATTTTCATGTGAATGAAGGTGAATTTGTAGTCATATTAGGACCTAGTGGGTCTGGAAAAAGTACTCTTTTGAATATAATTGGAGGAATGGATAAACCTACTAAGGGTCAGATAAAGGTTAGGGGAAAGGAAATAACTAACTATAGTCATAAGGAGTTGACCCTATATAGGAAGGATGAAATAGGATTTGTCTTTCAATTTTATAACTTATTGGCCAACTTAACGGCTAAGGAAAATGTGGAGCTTGCCACAGAAATATGTGAAAATTCCCTAGATATAGATGAAATTTTAGACAGGGTAGGTTTAAGTGAGAGAAAGGCACATTTCCCATCTCAATTAAGTGGTGGGGAACAACAAAGGGTGGCCATAGCTAGGGCTGTTGCTAAGAATCCAACCATACTTCTTTGTGATGAACCAACGGGAGCTCTAGATTATAAGACGGGAATTAGTATATTAGATCTTTTAAAGAGAATAAATGAGGAATATAAAAAGACCATAATAGTAATAAGCCACAACTCTGCCATTAGCAAAATAGGTCATAGGGTAGTGGAGATGAGAAGTGGGAGGATTACAGAAGTAATAGTTAATGAAAAGCCAGATTCTGTAGAAGGGATTGAGTGGTAATGAGAAAATTAGACTTGAGATTATTTCGATTCATAAAAGAAATGAAAGGCCAAGTAATTGCCACTTCCTGTGTTATTTTAGTAGGAATAGTTTTGTACACTATGTTACATTCTACAGCAATAAATCTAAGGAACACCTTAAATGAATATTATGAAGAAACAAATTTTCCACATATGTTTGTGGAATTAGTAAAGATTCCAGAGAACAAAATAAAAGATCTGGAAAAAATCAATGGGATAGATAAAGTTGAGGGACGGATAATAGAGGAAGTTCCCCTTAAAGTTGAGAAAGATGAGAAAAATGCAAACATAAGACTAGTTACTATAGATGAAAATAAAACCTTAAACAAAATATATTTAACAGAAGGTAGATTTATAGAAGATGAAAAGGAAGTTATAGTATTAGACAAATTTGCTAAGGACAGAAATATGAAAGTAGGGCATGAAATAAAGGTTCAACTTGGGGGGAAGGCATATACCTTAAAAGTAAGTGGTATAGCCTATAGTCCAGAGTATATATATTTAATGGAAAACGAGCAGAGTCTGCTACCACCTGAAGGTAATTTCGGAGTAGTCTTTTGTAAAGATGATTTTCTTCAAAGTAGTGTTGGGTATAATAATCAATACAATAGTTTACTCATAAAGATAAAAGATGAGAAGGATATTAATATAATTGAAGATATCTTAGAAGACAAGTTAGATAAATTTGGTCTCAAAAGAATAATAAAGAGAAAAAATCAACTTAGTCATAAGATCATATCTGATGAAATAAAACAATTGAAAAAAACTTCTAATAGTGTACCTGTAATATTCTTAGGAATATCAGCTTTAATAATAAGTGTAATAATCGGTAGAATGGTGGCACAGGATAGGATGACCATAGGAATACTAAAAAGTATGGGATTTTCAAATTATCATGTGTTGATTCATTATACTAAGTATTCTTTTATTATAGGAGCAGTGGCATCACTTATAGGTTCTGTGTTAGGACTCATGTTGGCAGGGGCTATGACTAGGGTATACACCACCTATTTTAATTTACCCCTACTTACATCTAATGTTTATTACAGATATATTATATTGGCATTTTTACTCACTAGTGGAATAACCATAGGTGCAGGACTAGTGGGTGCAAGAAAGGCTATAAAAATATTACCGTCAGAGGCCATGAGACCAGAAACTCCAAAGGTGGGAAAGCGAATTCTATTAGAAAAAATAACCTTGTTTTGGAGTAAACTAAGTTTTTCATGGAAGGTAGTTGTAAGGAACATATTTAGGAATAAAAAGAGATTTCTTACAGTTACCATGGGAGTGGCCATAACCTATATGGTAACTCTATTTCCCTTTTATCAATGGAGTTTATTTAATACTATGTTTATTGATTATTATGGTGGGTTTCAAAGGATGGATTACAATATAAATTTTACAGAACCACTGAACAAAAGAGCTATAGTAGATTTGAACAATCTTATAGAATCAGATGCTACAGAAGGAAAAATAGAATATGCCTTTGAAATAGAAAATGGCTGGAAATCCAAAGTAGTGAATGTTATTGGGGTGAAATATGATACCCAATTTTATAACTTTCAGACTAAAAATAATGTAAAAATACATTTGCCTAGGAACGGAATTATTTTATCCGAGAACTTAGCATCATATTTAAATATAAGTATAGGAGATAAAGTACTGGTTAAGAATTTTATACCTAATAAGGATGACGTGGAAGTAGAAGTAAGAGAAATAATTAAACAGGGACTAGGTATAAATGCTTATATGGACATGGATGAAATGGAACGTATTTTAGTAGATAAAAATATGGTTACAGGAGCTTACGTGAAAACTAAAATACCTATAGATGAAGAAGTAGAAGATGGTAAAAAGGTTAATTCTGTAGAGTCAACTGAAGAATTGATAGATACAACAAAGAAGTTTATGAAATTAACCCTATCATCAGTGGGAATTTTAGTTGTATTTGCTGGAATACTAGGATTTGGTATAATATATAATTCAACCATAATGAATATATCAGAGCGAACTAGGGAATTTTCCACACTACAAATATTAGGATTTACGAAAAGGGATATATTTAAAATTATATTAAAAGAAACTATCATAATGACTATTCTAGGGATTATAATAGGTATTCCCCTTAGTATAAAGATGGTGGAAGCTGTAGTGGCATCCTTCAATACGGAATTGTACACCATGAACCCTTATGTGAGTGGAGAAACACATCTTATAGCTATTGGAACAACTATTATATTTATAGTCATTTCACTGACATTTACCTTGAAGAAAATCAATAAATTAGATTTGATGGAAGCTTTAAAAACTAGGGTTTCTTAGGAGGAAATTATGATGAAGATAAGCAAAAAGCTAATTATAGGGATTTTAGTAGTTGGGATAATGGGTAGTGTATTTTTTTCTATGAATAAAAAAGTACATGTAAAAGTATCTAAGGTAAGAAAAGGAAATGTGGTTAAATATATTGAAGAAACAGGAACAATAAAGGCTATAGAACAAGAAAAGATATATTCTAAAATAAGGGGAACTCTGTCAAAAATTTATGTGAAAGAGGGAGACTTAATAGATGAAAGTCTGTTACTAGCCCAGATAGATACGAAGGATAACAGTTTAACTATGAAGGGAATTAATGAAAAAATAAATTTGTTAAAATCCCAATATGAAACTAATAAGAAACAAGCAGAGCTTAAGGTGGATAAAAATAAGGCAAACTATGATGAAGCAAAGAGAAAATTAGATTCTACTAAGAAATTATATGAAGAAAGGGTTGTATCCTTAGATGAATATAAGAAAACCCTAAACCAATATGTCATAGCAGAAAATCTTTTAGAAAGTAGTAAAGAAGAGTTAAAAAAATATATTTCCCAGGAAGTAACTAATTCCTATGAAAGTCAAATTAATGAGTTAAAATATGAACTTGAAAAACTCAAAAATAAAGAGAGTGATGGAAATATATATGCAGATAAAAAGGGGAAAATACTAGATGTACTAGTAAAGGAAAATGAGTATGTAACAGAAGGAACTAGTTTATTTGAGATGGGAAATACGGATAAATACCATATGGAAGTGGATGTATTAGGAGAAGATGTGGTCAAATTACAAAATGGTGGAGAAGTTTTAATAGAGGATGAAGACTTAGGCGTGAATCTTCAAGGAACCATAAGCAAAATTTATCCAAAGGCCTTTACAAAAGTATCTGATTTGGGTATAGATCAAAAAAGGGTAAAGGTAGACATTCATATAAATGGAGATACATCAAAATTAATGGCTGACTATGAAGTGGATGTGAAATTAATAGAAGATATGAAAGAAGACGTACTTATCCTATCTAAGAATAGTGTATTTAAATATAAGGATGGGGATTATGTATTTTTAGTTGAGGATAATAGGGCAAAATTAAGGGAAGTAGAACTAGGTTTAAAGGGCCAAGATAATGTGGAAATTATAAAGGGATTAAAGGTTGGTGACATGGTAATATTATCTCCTAGTGACGAAATAAAAGAAAATATAAAGGTAAATGTGGAATAAAAGGGAGCATAATATGCTCTCTTTGTCTTTGGAATTAAAAATAAACTCCAATATATAAGTATATTATAGAAGGCATTTTTTATGTCTATTTTTTATGCCTAAATTTATTATTTTATGTAACAAGGTACCCTTCATATAAATAAACTAGTATGAAAAGGAGGTTTTTTTATGTATTATGATGACTATAATTATGAAGCGGAATATGACAATTACAATCCTTATGAAGCAGATTATATGAACTATGATAACTCAGACTATGTGGAGGAGATGGACTATCATAGGGATCCATATTGTAAAGAAAAAAGATGTTTATACAGGGTGACCCTCAGAAATGGATATAGGTTTAGATTTGATTTTGTTTCCTTAGAAAGGGGATATTATAAGGGTTATATGAAGGATTCTAGAAAAAGATGGAAACCAGTTAAGATTAAAAAGGAAAGAGTAGTTAGAATGACTAGAGTTAAGTAGGCATAAAAAAATATAAAATAAATTTATCAGAAAATACTCCTAAAGGAGAAGGTCTATAGGAGTATTTTTCACTTTTAAATATAAAGTTGCATATTTTGCAAAATAAGTAAGCATAGTTTATAATATAAGATGAAAGATTATAGATTTATCATTTTCAAACTTGATTTATGTGAGCCTACTTCAGGAAAATATATTGAAAATCTTTTCCACCCCAGTCCTTGTCACAAGCGAAAGTGTGAATCTTCGTATATAGGTTCACGTGTCATGTTGTAGTAGCATAGGATGTTGTGACGTTCCAGGGTTCCAAAGATTTTCAATAGTTTCCCTTATAGGCAAGTTACTGTATAGAGAAAGCTTAGTGTCACGAAATCTATAGCATAAAAAAACAAGAAAATTGTTATAATATCGAGCATAATACTTGCTCGATATTTTTATTCAAATAATAGTGTAGGTGAATTGTTAATATGAGTAAATCTTTATTTATAACGGAAAAGCCTAGTGTTGCAATGGAATTTGCAAAGGCACTGAATATGAAGGCTTCTAAGAAAAATGGATATCTAGAATCGGATGAAGCTATCATTACATGGTGTGTAGGTCATCTAGTAAACATGAGTTATCCAGAAAAATATGATCCTAAGTTTAAAAAGTGGGTATTAAAAGACCTTCCCTTTTTACCTGAGGAATATAAGTATGAAGTAATACCAAATGTTAAAAAACAATTTGATATTGTAAAATCCCAGATGAAAAGAAAAGACATAGCTACCATATATGTATGTACTGACTCGGGGAGAGAAGGGGAATATATATATAGATTGGTAGATGAGAAGGTTGGAGTAAAAAATAAAGCAAAGAAAAGAGTTTGGATAGACTCCCAAACAGAGGATGAAATTAGAAGAGGTGTAAAAGAGGCAAAGGCCTTAGATGAATATAATAAATTATCTGATTCAGCCTATTTAAGGGCAAAGGAAGATTATTTAATAGGCATAAATTTTTCAAGATTATTAACCCTTACCCATGGAAGAAGTATTAGTAGCCGTTTAGGTGAAAAATATACAGTTATAGCAGTAGGTAGAGTTATGACATGTGTACTTGGTATGGTAGTTAAAAGGGAAAGGGAAATTAGAGAATTTGTAAAAACTTCCTATTATAAAATAAATTCTTCTTTTAAGTTTAATGATTCCCTAGAGTATGATGGAGAATGGAAAGCTGTGGAAGGCTCTAATTATTATATGTCTAAATTACTATTTAAAGATATTGGATTTAGGGATAAAGAAAAGGCAGAAGAATTTATAGAAGAACTTAAAGAAGATAATGAGGAACTAATTGGAACAATACTGTCTGCCACAAGGAAAAAGGAGAGAAAAAATCCTCCCTTATTATATAACTTGGCAGAGATTCAAAATGAATGTTCAAAGAAATTTAAATTAAGTCCAGATGAGACTCTAAAAGTAGTACAGAGTTTATATGAAAAGAAAATGTTAACATATCCAAGGACTGACGCTAGGGTATTATCAACGGCTGTAGCAAAGGAAATTGGAAAAAATATAAAGGGTCTTTTAAATATTAGAAAAGCATGTAATTTAGATGAAAAGGACCAAGAGATCAATGATTTTGTTAAAAAAATAGTAGATGAAGGTAAATATAAGGGTCTATCTAAGACTAAGTATGTAAATGATAAATCCATTACTGATCACTATGCTATCATACCTACGGGACAAGGTCTTGGGAATTTTAATAAATTGCCTGGGAATGAGAAGAAAATATTTTTATTAGTTGTAAGACGTTTTTTAGCCATATTTTATCCACCAGCAGTGTATAGTAAATTATCCATAACTACAAAGATAAAAGAAGAAAGCTTTTTCACGTCTTCAAAGGTATGTGTAGATGAAGGATATTTACCCGTGTTAAACGGAAATAAAAAAAATGAAAACTCTAAAGTAAATAATATGGAAACATTAAAGAAACTTAAAAAGGGACAAGTAGTTAAAATTACTGATTTTAATATTAAAGAATCAGAAACTACACCACCTAAAAGATATAATTCAGGTTCCATGATCCTTGCTATGGAAAATGCAGGTAAACTTATTGAGGATGAAGAACTAAGAGAGCAAATAAAGAGTCAAGGAATAGGAACAAGTGCCACAAGATCTGGAATACTAGAAAAGTTACAATTGATTAAATATATTAATCTCAACAAAAAAACACAAATATTAACTCCTACCCAAAAGGGAGAACTAATATATGATGTTGTTAATAGGTCTGTACCATCCCTACTTAAGCCAGAATTAACGGCTAGTTGGGAAAAGGGACTAACCATGGTTGCAAATGGTGAGATACAAACGGATAAGTATATGGAGAAACTTGAAAATTATATTAAGAAAAATACATCTAAAGTAATTGGTGTAAATAATAATTATGGAAATAATTTTAGTGATACGGTAGTGATTACTAATAAAAGGGGAAAGAAAAAATCTTTAGGATGTTGTATCTCCTGTGAAAATGGAGAAGTTTTGGAAAATAGAAAAGCCTTTTATTGTAGTAATTGGAAAAAGGGATGTAAGTTTACTGTGTGGAAGAATAGTCTAGATATGTATAAACAAGAGGTTACACCAGCTATGATTAAAGAACTTATTGAAAAGGGAACTATAGAAGATATAAATATTGTTTTACCTCAAACGGAAGAAAAGTGTAAGGCATCTCTACAATTTAGAAAAGATAAGAGTGGTGCCTTAGATCTTAAAAATGTAACCCGTATATAGATTTATTATGTGAGAATTGGCTTTATGTGGGTAAGTTACTGCATAAGAGAAAGGTAATGAAGAATTAATGAGATTTTAAAGGACTTGACTTATTAAATAGTACATGATACAATATGTATTGTAAAAAGTTAATATTTTCAAAGCTTTTTAGGTACTACTTATGTGGTTTAATAGGGAAGTTCGGTGAAAGTCCGACACAGCCCCCGCTACTGTAAAGTGACCATGATTGTTTGAATATGCCACTGTATATATGGGAAGGCCAAACAATCCTAATGTCATGAGTCAGGAGACCTGCCTAGATATGTAGTTTGTACTACCTTCGGTGGGAAGGCGGGCATAAGTGGTAAGTTCTATTTGAATGGTATCTTATTAGCCCTGTCTTTTTAGATAGGGCTTTTTTAATCCAATTAAGTAGAAGTCTAGTTTTTTAAGTTTTTCCTCAAAAAATTTAAAAATCTTAAGTTTTTCCTCAAAAATTTTTTTCAGCTCCTCGATAAAAGGAGCTATTTTTTTTATTTTTGAATAAATATTTCCGTAACCATCTTTCCGCCTTTAGGCATTTCCTTTACACCTATTCCCACATGGGTATAAGATTTACTTAATATGCTTTCCTTATGTTCTTTAGAGTCCATAAGAGCTTCATGGGCCCTTTTTATACTAGTATTATAGGCAATATTTTCCCCAGCACATATGTATTTTATGTTAAATTTGTTTAACATATTAAAGGGACTTCCGTAAGTGGGGGAATAATGACTAAAGTATTTGTTGTCTATCATGTCTTGGGATTTTAGTCGAGCAATTTTTATTGAATTTTCGTCTATTTTTAATGGATTTAATCCGTGCTTTATCCTTTCACCATTTATATAACGTAACATTTCATCTTCATTTGGGGTGGCTTTATAGGAATCTTCATCTAATACTATCTTTTCTATATGTGCTTTTGCAATAGATTTATCTATTACACCAATGTTGTGATTATGAAGTTCTACTAGATAATAATCTTTAGTTTCACCTATTACACTATAGATAGTATCTTTATCAGGGGTATCTAAAAAAGAAAAGGATAGATTTTTTTTAAAATTAGATTCTTTTACTATTTTAACCTTTTCTATTTTTCCCTTATTGTATATGGAAGAAGTCATTGGCTTTAATTGGGCCTTTTCCTTTGTATTACATGATGTAATAAGGAAAAGTGATATTATAATAAAAATGAACTTACGCATGTTTTTCACCTCAAATATATTTTTACCATTAGACTGTTAAAAAATTAAAATTTTTTATATTTATGAGAATGTATTTTAGGCATATGAAAGAAATAAATTAGTCATTTCACTGGTTATTTGAATTATTTTCTTCGTTATGGAATCGCTTACATATGTTCAATATGTTCGCTCACCATGCCTTGAAAATAATCCAAATCCCTCAGAGAACTGACTAGTTTATTTCTTTCATATGCCTTAGGAAAAAAAATCATTTTATGAGTATAAAAATATTTTATATGGCCACAATATTAACACAGGATAATATTGTTTAAAAGTTCATATGGACTTTTAAACACACCTTATTCCCACCCACAACTCATCATGGGAAAGGGGCAGCGAAAGCTGCCCCTTTTCTATGTTAGGTATATTCCAAAAATAAATTAGTCAGTTCACTGGTTATTGGAATTATTTTCTTCCTTATGGAGTCCTTTAAATATGTTTAATGTACTCCATCATCATGCCTTGAAAATAATCTAAATTTCTCAGAGTCTTGACTAGTTTATTTTTCATATGCCTTAAAAAATAAAGGAGAAGACATGAATATATTGGTGTAAATAATTACAAAGTTAAGAGTACATGATTACATAAAAAATATTCTACTAGTAAAATTTTACTTAGGCAAGAAAAGATGTTAAAATATGTTAAGAGTGTAGTAAATTGTAGAATTATAAAATATCATGCATAAAAAACTCAATATTGCATACTTTTGTGAAGGAAAACTTATCAAGGTTAAGGACCTAAAGTCATGTGCCTAAGGGATGTGTACTCTAAGATTAGCAGATTGCCAAAGGATTATTAAGAACAATAAGTTATGAGTTTATGAAGTGCTGTATGGCTTAATGTTGGATAAATTAAAAAAGGCATCTATGGAATCGTAGATGCCTTTTTTAATTTATAGATTGGAGGCGATATTATAAAAAAAATAAAGTTTATAAATAAGATTCGAGTACAAATAACATGTGCCATGATTTGTTGTGCACTAATTATGGGAGTATTAGTAAGTAGCATTAGTTTATTCACAAATTTTAACCTTTTAAAAAAAGAAGTTATTAGGAAATTGACCCTACTTCCACAGACTTATTCCAATGACTTTAATTCTGATTTTCAAATGATTGAAAGTTCTGTAAATACGCTACATCATTATGTTGCTGCAACTTATGATTTGGAAAAGATGAATAGAAATCCTAAAGCTTATATAAAGGAATATGAATCAATGATGGATGCTGTTATAAAAAAGGTTGCAGAAGAAGCAAATACAGAACAGGGATTATATACAACCAATCAAATAGAAGCTGTATATTTTACGTTTAATCCACAATTGACAAAAGATGTACATGAGATTTGGTATGTGGATATGTCAGGAAATGGCAAAATGATTAAATTAGATCCAGATCCAGATCCGGATTCTGAAGATTCTTATATAGAATATTTTTATCCTGATAATAAGGAGATGAAGTGGTATTATGATCCTATAAAAATGAGAAAAGGTGTGTGGAGCGAACCCTATGATGAAGGTGATTTAGGTATAAAAGTAATTTCTTATACAGAACCAATATATATTGAAAATGTTGTCGTCGGTGTAGTTGGTATGGACATTAATATAGAGGTTATGAAAAATACCATCAAAAAATTAAAGATATATGATACTGGATATGCTTTTTTAATGAATAAAGAATATGAGTTTGTAATCCATCCAATCTTTAACGGCGAGGAGGATTTGAACTCAATACATAATGGAAGATTGAAATATATTAGTGAAGAAATGGATAAAAATACTTCAGGCGTTATTAATTATGAATATGACGGAAAAGTAAAAATGTTAGGTTATTCCCATTTAAATAGTGGATGGATATTAGGTTTTACAGTTCCCATAGTAGAAGTCTATTCATCACTAAGAATACAATTGATTATGACATTAATGGCATTATTCATATCCATGGGTATTACCTTTTTAATAGCCTTATATCTTGGGAAATCCATATCTGAGCCTATAGTCAAAATAACCCAATTAATTAAGAGGACAAGTCGTTTTAACTTTATGAATAACCATTGTTTAGAGCCATTAATGGGAAATAAAAATGAAATTGGTATAATGGCAAAAGAAATGTTTAACATGAGAAAAGTTCTAAAAGAAACAGGTGTACATAAAGCTGCCATATGGCAAAGACAATCATTACAAGAAAAATTCCCACTTGCTAACAGAGTAAACATGGAGACAATATATGTGCCTTCAAAAACAGTTAGTGGAGACTTTTATAGGATGCAAAAAATTGATGACAATATGGTTGTAGGAGTAATCTATGATGTAAGTGGGAAAGGTGTTACAGCTGCACTTAACACTTCTGCATTTAGTGTTTTATTCCATGAATCGGTAGTAACTAGTCAAAATCCTATCAATATAATTCATGATTTAAACAATAAAGTAGCTAACTTCTTTGATGAAACGTATATTGCAGCTTGTTGTTTTAGTTTTGATTTTAAAAGAAATATTGCAAAAATTGCTGGAGCTGGACTAAATGAATTTATATATGGCAATGAAGAATATTATGAAAAAAAATATATAAAAGGTCCATTTTTAGGTATGTTTGAAGATAGTATATTTGATCAAGAAACAATCCATTTTCAATCAAATGATAGATTTTATTTCTTTACTGATGGATTGGAATCTGTATTTGATGATGAAACAATAAAAGAAAAATATTTAAAAAAAGAATCAATAGGGGAATTTAAAAAAAATCTAAAGAATATTTTGATCAATAAGTCAACAGATATGCAGGGAATAGATGATGATTGTACACTACTTATATTTGAAATTAAATGAGGTGATAGGTATTGTGAAAATCAAAAGGGATGAATATATTTTATATGGATTAGAAAAGTACAAAGAAGTTATTGATAAAATTATTGCTGATATACAAGCTTTTCATGAGGATTTTAATATTAGAGTAATGCTTACTGAAGCTTTAACAAATGCTTTTAAGCATGGAAATAATAGTAGTTCAGATAAACCTATATATTTAAGATATATATATAACGGAAAAATTATTAAATTTGAGATAGAAGATTCTGGAACAGGAGTGGGAAATATAACCATTTTAGATGAGATGTCAGATGAAAATTTATTGAGAGATTCTGGGAGAGGATTATTTTTAATAAAGTCCATGACGGATAAAATGGAATTTGTTGGAAACACCTTGATTATACAAACAAAAATTAATACTATAAAAAATAAATGCTAGAATGGAGTATAAAATATGAAAATAAGCTTGAAAACAAAACTCATTTCAATGTTTTTAATATTTATATCAATTCCACTGATTGTCCAAGGAGTTATTTCTTATAATATGGCTTCAAGTTCAATTCAGAATATAACTGAAGAAGAGATGAAAGAAATTGCTATGGAAACAGCAAATGCTATAGATTTAACTATAGACTCAGCAAATAGGTATATTCAAGTTATAAGCTATAACGAAAATTTAGCTAGACGTGTTACTGGAGATAGTACAGTGGATTCTAAGGTATTTGAGTATCTGTCAAAAGCCCAGAAAGAAAATAGTGATCAGATAGAAATGTTAATTATTACAGATAAATCAGGTAAAGGGATTATAAGTAATAAAAATGAAAAATTGGAAGTGGATTTAAGTGATCGTGTTTATGTTAAAAAAGCTCTAAAGGGCTCTGGGTCTCAGAGTGACATAATAATATCGAAGATTACTAATGAACCTGTAATAGCTATTGCATATCCTATTATAATTGACAATAATATTGTAGGGACAATAATTGGAAGCATTAAAATTGAAAATATATATGAATATGTATCTGAAATAAAGATTGGTGAAAACGGGCATGCATATATGATTGATAAAAATGGATTATTTGTTTATCATCCTAAAGATGAAAAAATTCTAAAGGAAAATCTAAGTGATACGGACAATATTGAATTAAAAGAATTAGCACAAAAAATTAAGTCTGGTGAGCCTGGTGAAGGATATTATACAGATGAAGGCTCTTATAAATTCATAAGATTTGTTCCAGTAAATAATTGGGTTTTGGCAGTAGTAGCCAACTATGACGATTATATGTCTGGAGCAATAGAAATTAAGAAGGATACAATCATAATCACCCTATTATCTTTAGTTATTTCCATTATTTTAGCATATTTTCTAACAACAAAAAATATAATAAATCCAATAAAAGAATTGGAAAAATTAATGGTAAAAGCAGGAAATGGTGATTTAGTAGTGAGAGCTAAAATAACTACAAAGGATGAAATACAGACATTAGGGGAATTTTTTAATGATATGTTAGAACATCAATCAGATATAATAAGGCATGTTAGAAAGGGTGCAGAAGAACTAGCAGTAGCATCTGAGGAAATATCTGCCTCTTCAGAAGAAATAAGTTTATCAACAGAAGAAATTGCTACAAGTATTCAAGATGTTGCAAATAATGCAGAGAGGCAAAATAATTCAATCATTGAAACTTCTGAAGTTTTAGTGGAGCTTTCGAGTTTAATTCAGATAGCCAAAAATAAAGCTATTAAGGCAAAAAATAACGCTGAACATACTATGGATGTTGCAAAATTAGGAAGAGTAAGAGTAAACAGAACAGCTGAGGCTATTAAAAATATTAATAAAGTATCAAATGAAACAGCAGATATACTAAAGATAGTAAATGAACTTTCAGTAAAGGTAAGTGGAATCATTAGCACTATTAATGAAATTTCAGCACAAACTAATTTATTAGCATTAAATGCTGCAATTGAGGCAGCACGTGCAGGTGAGCATGGAAAAGGGTTTACGGTGGTAGCTGATGAAGTTCGAAAGCTTTCAGATCAAACCAATGTTGGTGCAAATGAGATAGGGTCATTAGTAAATGAAATGGTAGCACAAATAGATAAAGCTGTAGACTCAATGGAGTTAGGTAAGCAGGTAGTAGAAAATGGAGTAAGTGTGGCAAATGAAACGGATGAAGCATTTATTAGTATAATAAATGCAGTAGAACAAATAGGAAAAGATATAAATCAAATAGTAGATGTTACAAAAGATGAAGTGGCAAGCTCTGATGAAATCATCAAGTTGATTGATTCTGTGGCAACTGTTACTGAAAGTACAACAGCCAATAGTCAGGATGTTGCTGCAGGAGCCGAAGAGCAAGCTTCCATGATACAAAATCTTGCGGCTACTTCAGAAGAAACAAGTGCTATGGCAAATAGTTTAAATAGCCTTGTAGAAAAATTTAAAATTTGAGGTGAAAATCAATGAGTGAGACAAATGTATTGATACCAAAAAATTTTGAAGTAGAAGAAGCTTCTGAGTTTAGAGAAATATTGAATGATTTAATGAGGAAAGGTGAAAAAAAGTTTTATTTACAATTTTCAACTAGGAATGTGGTTGGGATGTTTTGTTATACATAAAAAAATAATGAAATATATGAAGGGATTTGAAATAAAACGTCAAATTATATAAGAGTAAAGTTAAATGTTTGTAAATAAGAAAGTTAATATGTTTACAAAGTATGAATAAATCGCTAGAATGTGGATGGCATACGATTTTTACAAAAGGAGTAGGTTATGGAACAAAAAAGCAAAATTATAAGTATATTAATAATATTTCTCTTTGTAAATATGGGAGGAGTATTAGGCCTATTTCTAGGCAATTCATTATTATTTAATGACTCTAATGCTCAAGAAGAAATTGTGGAAATAGTAGAAGATGTAGAAGAAGTTAAGGTAGAAGAAAAAATACAAGAAAAAATACAAGAAGAAATACAAGAAGAAGTAGTAGTCATAAGAGAAGAAGACGTGATAAAAGATAGAAAAAGAACTACGGTTGAAGGTGCTTTTGGAAACTGGAAGAATATAATTGAATATGTTAATAGTAAGAGCATATCCTTTGATGAAGGAGCAAAATACATAGGTGAAATAGCATCAGATAGGTATTTGAGTTTTCTTCCAGATGGTTATACAATACTTAGGCTGAATCATATTAAAAAGAATCCTAAAAAGGGAATATTAAAAGAAGTAAAATATGAAAATATAAATTATAGGGACGAAAAGGTAGCCTATGTAAATGTAGTAGAAGGATATGATAGCCTAAGTTATGCCTATGTACTAAAATTTGTGAAGGAAGATGGTTGGAATTTTGCAGGGCAAATAGAGCTTAAGGAAATGGCAATTGAGGAGTAATTAATGAAAAGAATTGGAATAATCGTATTAATATTTATAGTCTTAATTTCCAATGGTTTTGCCTATGGAAATGAAGATACTATTAGGATTGAAATTAAAGATGAGTATAATGAAGTAGAAAAGATAATAGGTAAAGATGTGAATTTAGATAGGATATATATTCCAATAGAAATTGAAAAGGGACAGATGGCAAAATTTAAAATAAACTTTAATAAAAGCATAGACCCTCAGAACTTATATTTTAATAAGGAAGATATGGTAGATAATCCTAATTTTTATGTACATATAAGACCAGATGAAGGTATGGTCATAATAGAGGCCTATGAAGTTGAAAAGGATTATGATTTAGTAATTGAGTATGAGGAATATTTCAAGAATAAATTAGGAAAAGAACCATTAGATGATAAAGGTCATATCCTAGAGCTTATTAAATATTATGAAGAAAAGAATTTTAAAGATTTCACAAAGAAACTAAAGGACCTACAATTAGATAGTAAAGACGAGGAAGATTTAAAATTAAAGTATATAGTAGAATATTATACTGGTAGGTTTTTTTATGAAATGAAAGATTATGAAAGGGCCATTGAAAACTTTAAAACAGGTTATATTATTGAAAATAGAAATATTTATTATAATATAATGGCTAACAAGGAACTTGGCAACATGGATAAGGTTTTAGAAGACTTTAAGAAAAGTCTTAGGGGAGATAAAAAAAGTGGCCTTTATATATGGGCTAAAAAAGAAATTAAAAATCTTCCCCAAATATATGAAGAAAAATTAATTGTTAAAGAAATAGATAAAAAACCTATGGAAAAAAAGAAATTTTCCTATAGAAGTTTTATATTAATGAATTCTGGTATATTTATATTATTTTTAGTAATTTATCATAATATAAAGAAATCTTAAAAAGCTGTGTCCTAGGACACAGCTTTTGGTGTTTAGGCAAATTCAAAATAAATTAGCCATTGTGCTGCTTAGTTGAAGTATTTTTCCATATGGCTAATAAAAGGATTTTGGTACTTATCATAATATTTGTAAAAATTGTGAAAAGATAAACGTAAAACAAAAGGAAGATAGATTATGATATAATTAAATAATCTTAATGGTTGTTGAAATTAAGGAGGCAAGCCAGTGAAAGTCAAGGATTATATAGATAAAGGAATTTGTTTAAACGAGCAAAATTTAAATGAAAATGTAATAAATATTTTTAAGGGAAGCGAAGAAGAATTTATTACTGTAACAGATGAAGAAAAGAAAGTGTTAGGTGTAATATTAAAAAATACCATATATGATATGTTAACAGATAATACACTTTCATTTGGCAGAATTGAAGATTGCATAATTTCTGATTTTAAAACTATTCAGGAAGATGATCCAGTAGAGAAAGCGATAAAGTATTTAAAAAATCCCATAATAGTAGTAGATAGATCTCAAAAGTATAGAGGGAAAATAAACACGAAAAATATTACAGAGGATTATTTAAGAACTCAACAATATTTGACTAATGAATTTAATGCCATAATAGATTCTACTTATAATGGAATATTGGCCATAAATAGGGACAAAGAAATTGTAGTTTGCAACGATTCGGCAGAAAATATACTAGGATTAGAAGGACAAAAAAATATAGGAAGAAACATACAAGAAGTACTACAAGAGTGTAGATTAGTAAAGGTTTTAGAAAGTGGAAAAGGGGCTTTAGGTAGGGAAAAGATCCTTAATGATAGGAATTTGAGTATAAACACTACTCCTGTTGTTAAGGAAGGAGTAGTTGTAGGAGCTGTTGCAATTTTTCAAGATATAAGTAATTTAAGGAAAGTTAAAAAGGCTTTAGAAGCAGAAAAGAATGCGACAGAAGTTCTTAGAAGTATTATAAATAATGCCTATGATGGTATTGTGGTAGTAAACAAGGATGGATACATTACCATGATGAATGAGCCTTATGCTCAATTTTTAGGAGTTGAGAGAAAAAAGGTAATAGGCAAACATGTTACAGATATAATAGAAGGCACCAGGGTCCATATAGTGGCAAAAACAGGTAAAGAAGAATTTGGCCAAATCCAAAAAATCAGGGATAAAAATGTGGTAGTTATGAGAACTCCTATACTAAAAGAGTCAAAGGTAATAGGTGCCATAGGAAAAATCCTTTTTAAAGATTTAAATGAGATAAATGTATTAGCCAGTAAGATCAGCCAGATAGAAAGGGAATTAAAATACTATAAAAATGCATTAAAGGAAGTTAGTGAAACAAAATATAGTTTTGACAATATTATAGGTAAAAGTAATAAGCTTACAGAAACCAAATATCTCGCCCAAAAGGCTAGCCATACCAGCTCTAATGTATTAATAAGGGGAGAAAGTGGTACGGGAAAGGAATTATTTGCCCATGCTATCCATAAATCTAGTAAGAGGAATATGGGACCTTTTATAAAAGTAAATTGTGCTGCCATACCTGATGAACTTTTAGAATCAGAGCTATTTGGATATGAGGAAGGGGCATTTACTGGAGCCAAAAAGGGTGGTAAAATAGGTAAATTCGAATTAGCCAATGGAGGAAGTATATTTTTAGATGAAATAGGAGATATGCCACAAAGTATGCAGGCTAAACTTCTTCGGGTTCTTCAAGAAAAGGAAGTGGAACGAGTTGGAGGTACTAAGAGTATTAAATTAGATGTAAGAATTGTAGCTGCAACTAATAGGGATTTAGAAGAAATGGTAAAGAATAATCAATTTAGAGAAGATTTATATTATAGGTTAAATGTTATGAGTATAAATGTTCCTCCTTTAAGGGATAGGATTGAAGATTTAGATCATCTGGTTAAATACCTTCTACTTAAATTATCTAAAAGAGTAGGAAACTATGTGTCTGGAATTTCTAATGAAGCTATGAAATGGTTAAACACATATTCTTGGCCTGGGAATGTTAGAGAATTAGAAAATGTATTAGAAAGGGCCATAAATCTAGTAGATTATGGAAAGAAGATTGGTATAGAAAATTTGCCAATGCATATTACTAATATGGATAGTGGTTCTAATATAATTAAAGATGATAAACCCCTTAGAAAGATTTTAGATGAAGCTGAAAAGGAAGCCATATTAAAGTGTCTAAAAAAAGTAGGGGGGAATAGGACTAAAGCAGCCAAAATACTGGATATAAGTAGATCGAGTCTTTATGAAAAATTATGGAGATATGGAATAAATTAGAAAAAAACATGTATAACAGAAGGAATTGGACTTTAAGTGTAGAATCTCTTTAATATGAGAAGAGAACTCCTCTTTTTAAGTTCGAATTGCAAAATTGGGCCTTCAATTGGCCCAAATTTTTTTGCTCAATAAAAGGTAGTTACAGATGGATCAATTTCATATATAACATCTTTTCTTTCAACAATTAATTTTATCTTCTTAGATAAATCCTCATCAGATTTAATATTAGTGAGTAATTCCTTTGTTGGATTTATGGCTATGGGATTACCAACCATTTTAAACATGGAATAATCTCCATTTGTATCTCCATAGGAATAACTTTTAGATAAATCTATGTTATATTTTTTGGTGAAATCTAAAATTGCATTCCTTTTATTATCCGCATCCCACATTTGATTTATTTCACCTGTGAAATTACCCTTATGATCAACTACATAGTTTGTTCCCCTATAATCTGTGGCATAATACTTTTGAGCCATTTTAGAAACTAAATATTCAGGACTTCCTGATATAAATATTATTTTATGACCTTCCTTCCTATGCCAATCAATACGAGATCTAGTATATCTATATACCCTATCTCCCTTTAACTTTATTACCTGATTAGATATAAACTCCATATGATCTTGGTTTAAACCTTTCATGGAAGTTAAGTATATATTGGCGATTTCTAGGAGATAATCATCGTAGTTTCCTTGTCTTTTATCCCAATTAGAGTAGGTTTCTTTAGCATGGGTGTGCCATAGGGAAGCATCTATTACTTCATATTTTAATAATTTTTTAAAGTGTTCTACCATTAATGAATCTCTATATAATGTGCCATCTATGTCTAAAAAAGCTCCAACATTCATAACATTCCTCCTTGTTGATTTCATTTATTCAAATAATTTAAAGATCATTTTTAAAACTATAAGAACTCATTTGGTTTAATTTCATAATATGCTATAGGGTATAAATTTAATACATTTTTTCATAAATTTATGGGAAGAAAAGGTCCTTTTATTAATGTTACCCAAAATTCACAATAATTAAATTCATTTTGTGAAAAATATATAGATTTTGTATTCATAAACTTGCTTTATTTGAGCCTACTTCAGGAAAATATATTGAAAATTTTTTCCATTGAAGTCCTTGTCACAAGCGAAAGTGTGAATCTTAGTAGATAGGTTCATGGCTCATGTTCAAATAGCATAGGATGTTGTGACGTTCCTCAATTTCAAAAATTTTCAATATATTTTCCCTTGTAGGCAAGTTACTGTATAAAGAAAACTTAGTGCTACGAAATTTATACCACTAAAATTATTTGATTATATCTATAAAATTTTTAATGATTTTAGCTGTGATTCCCCAAATTATATGTTCGTTATACTTATAGAAGTAAACAGGGTATGTGCCAACTCTCCAATTGTAATCCCTTCCTCCTGAGATGAGATGGTGGGGGAATTGTTCATCTGTGTAAACTTTTATGTGGGTATTATAAGTATCTGGATTCTTATCTAGGAAAAACTTTAATGGAACACTAAATATACTAGATACTTCATCCTTGCTATAGGAAATATGTTCAATATTTTCATTGATTTTACCACAAAATGGGTAAATAGTTAAATTATAAGGAAGAACTAATGTGTCTAACTTTCCAATTAAATCTATAGAATCCATAGGAATATTTAGTTCTTCTCTTGTTTCTCTAAGGGCACATTCCTTATAAGACTCATTTTTTTCAACCTTTCCACCAGGGAAACATATTTCATTGGGCTGTACTTTTAAGTTACTAGATCTTACTTCAAAGAGGACATGGAGCCTGTTATCCACTTCTATAAGGGGGATTAAAACAGAAAATTCCCTATGAATGCCCTCTATTTTAGGGGGGCTGTTTTCAACCCTATTAATTATTTCATTTAAATCCATATTGTCACCTTCTTCATGTATAAAAATGTCATGTTCATGTTAATAATATCATAAAAAGTGTATAGAGGAGGATAAAAATATGGACAATTTAAGTGTGCTTAGTATACATGTGGATCATCGCACAGATTCAGCACCAAGGGTACAGGAAATTTTAACTGAAAATGGAGATATGATTGTAGGTAGGTTTGGTATTCATGATCCTGAGGAGGTTAACCATGGTTTGATAACCTTAAATCTAAGGGGAGATATGAATAGAATAAATACTATGATGAATGAATTAAGTGGTTTAGATGGTATAAAAACTAATCATATGAATGTTTAATAATAAAGGGGAAGTAACTATATATAGTTACTTCCCCTTTATTATTACCTAAAAAAATTACTTATTATAATTTGCTTTTTTCCTTTATAATCCTGTAAAGGGATTCATTCAATCGTTCTTCAGATATGATTCCCTTTTCTAGGCCTTCTTTTATGGCATTTAAAGCTAAATTTTTTTTATTGATGGTATGACATACTAAAAACATATCTATGCCACTATTAAAGGATCTTACAATGGCCCTTTTATATTCATCATCATTAGAAGCATAGCCTATCATTTCCGTATCATCTGTTATGGCTATTCCACTGAAGTTAAGTTTATCTCTTAGGATATTATTAACTATAATACTAGATTGGCTTGCAGGTAAATTACTAGAATCTATATTAGGAAGACTTATATGACCAACCATTATTACATTTAATCCCTTGTCTATTAAATTTTTAAATGGAAGAATATCCTTTTTAAATAATTCCTTTTCATCATAATATACATATGGCAAATTCTTATGGGAGTCCACTAGGGTGTTTCCATGGCCTGGAAAGTGCTTTCCTACAGGGATGATACCTTCATCAATTAAACCTCTGTAAAAGGCCTCACCGTGCCTAGAAACAATAGAAGAAGAGCCTCCAAAGGTCCTATTATATAGTAATGTATTTTTAGTATTACTAACCATATCTAAAACGGGTGCAAAATCCATATTTATTCCCACTTCTTTAAGAGCAAAACCTATTTTTGATCCAGTTTTATAAGTTTCATCAGTATTATCTAGAATACCCAATTGCCTATGGGATTTAAATTTAACATTAGGAATTCTAGAAACAGTGCCACCTTCTTCATCTATGGAGAAAAAGAGGGGAAGGGTATTTGTATTAGCTTCTTTTAATATATTAACACTATTTTTTAGTTGAGTAGCAGTATCCACGTTTCTTTGGAAAAATATAATTCCCCCTATATTATCCTTTTCTACAAAGGATAATATTTCCTCACTAGGAGATAGACCATCATATCCAAATATAAATAACTGACCAATTTTTTCGTCCATAGTCATTTTATTTAATATTTCCAAGTTAGGATCTGTTTTAACATGCTCCTGTTTTTCTCGTTTATTATCTATAATAATTTTATCTTCAGATTTAAAAGTACAACTAATTAGTGCCATGCTCACTACCAATAAAAATATTATTTTTCTCATGATAAATCTCCTTTTAACATATTATCCTATTTACCAGAAGTAGGTCCATATAAATAAAAACAATAGACTAGTAGTAATAGTTTACCACTAGTCCATTGTTTTAACAATTTAAATTATTTTCTTATTCATTTGCCTCTAAAAGAGATGTCTTAGATCCTTGGCAATATAAAACAGGAACCACAAACATGAATCCAACACCAGGTTGATGGATTTGATCAAGTAAATGACTAACCTCTTTAACTGCCTTATCAAGAGTCTCCTTTTCCTTAATAACACTAATTATAGTTTTATTATAAGGTTTGTGTCCATCTACTAATTTTCTTATACTAGAAAAGATGGGAACATCAATTTCATGTTCTAATAATACCTTTCCCATGCCCACGCTATCTATTGTGGTAGCACCAACTCCCAGGTCATAAAAAATATTATGAACCTTATTTAACTTACTTACATCATTAAGTATTAAAAAAAGTGCATACATGGTAATCACCCCTTTTTCATATGTTAGCTTCTTTAGCTTTAATTATAGCATTTTTTGTGGCTAATGGTCCTATAATTTCCGTGATTATAGTAGTAGCTAATAAAATAGTTATTACTAAAGAACCCAAAGGAGAACCATCAAACTCCCTACTAACAACTATTGCAAGTCCTACTGCAACCCCAACTTGTGATAATAAACCATAACCAATATATTTTTTTACCACATTAGAAGCATTAGATAATGTACCTCCAAGGCAAGCACCACCTATTTTACCTATCATTCTAAATACTAAATAAGCTACTCCTAAGTATCCTATACTAGGAATTAAAGAAATATTAAGTCTTGCACCAGCTAAGGTGAAGAATATGGCCACTATTGGAGGAGCAAACCCTTCAATAGATTCAAAAGCACGTCTACTATTAGTAGTAATATTAGTTAGCATAATACCTAAAGACATACAAGATAGTAGTGGTGATAAATGATACCTAGTGGCAATGCCAACCATTAATAAAAGGCACCCTACAATAAATGGTAATAATTCTGTACTTCTTTTAGATATTTTAATAAGAAATGCTAAAGCTATTCCTAAAACTCCGCCCACTAGTATAGATAAGGAAATCTCCATTAGAGGGTGTACTAATACCTTGTATAGGGTTAAGGATTCATGATTAATAAATACCTTTGCCACAGATGAGGCAACGGCATAAATCATAAGACAGATGGCATCATCAATGGCTACCACTCCTAAAAGTGTACTAGTAAGTGGACCCCTTGCATTATACTCTTTAAGAACCATTACTGTGGCAGCAGGTGCTGTAGCAGATGAAACAGCTCCTAAAATTAAGGCTACAGGAATATCCCTTGTTATGAAATATGCCATACTTCCAACTAATAAAAATGCACCAAAGGCTTCGCAAAATGCTATTATAAAAATTGATTTTCCTAGCTTTTTTATTACGGATAAGTTAAGTTCACTACCGATATTAAAGGCTATAATTCCTAGAGCAAAATCACTTATGAAAGATAATTTATCTATTACTTCTCCAGTTACAATCTTAAAACCAGAAGTACCAAGTAAAAGCCCAGCAATAATATAGCCTGCTACAGCGGGAACTTTAAACTTATTCATTAGCTTACCTAATAGAATTCCAAAAATAATTGCTAAACCAGATACCATAAATAAGTTCATAATACATGCCTCCTTAATCAGATTTAAAATAACAAATACTATACTACTCCTCTTGGTAGCGTATGTAAAATGTCATTTTTCCTAATAGGAACATAAAAAAAACTAATTAAATTTGAATTTCTAAAATTTCTTCACAATTCTTACTCAATCTCACTATTTCATCATTTTGCTAACTAAAACATAATATTGAGTAAAAAAATAAAAAAAATAAGCATTAGGAAATTCCTAATGCTTATTAAATAACTAGTTTGCTTTTTTTGAAACACCCTTATTAGCGTATTTCTTTAATTTAACCTGTGGCTCCGCTGGTAATCCAAATAATGGAACAAGTCTGTCTAATCCTGTTAAAGTTAAAACAAGGATTGAAATTACAGCTACCATAGCCATGAAGTTATATCTAATAATATCTATTGGTGCAAATTCATATAATGGATAAACTGCAGATGCAATACCTACATAGAATCCAATGTATACGTGCCATGGAATTAACTGAGATCCAAATACACCAAGTGCATCTCCAAAAGTAGCATTTCTAAGTCTTAATTTGTACATATCTTCTTCACTAGCTTCAACGTTATCATCTGTTAAAGATTTTAAGATAGGTCCAATAGTTACTATTTGAGCCATTTCATCTGCTAAAGCTGCATTTCCTAAAATAGATAATATACCATTTGCAAACATAAGCTGTCTTACACTTCTTACAGATCTAGAGATTCCGTTAGATAATGGTTGGAATGCTTTGATTTTAGCCATGATACCACCAAATGCTGCTACCCACATCATCATAACAATTACCCAACTACCAGCACCTTCAAAACCTGCATACATTAAATCTAAGAATTCAGATACATTTCCTATAGTTCCAGCCATTAAACCGAATACTAAAGAAGAAATAATTCCAAGTCCTAGACAAGCAAGAGTTGGTAAACCTTTGATTGCTACTACTAAAACTAATAGTAGTGGAATGATCATATAAGTTGGAACACCATCTTGTACTTGGTTAAGTAGAGTTACTGCAGAAGCTCTCTTTTCTGCTAGTACTTCCCACACTTCTTGTGGAATTTCTTTGATTGCATCAGCTGCATTAGCTGTAGTATCAGGTAGTCCCATAGCTATACTAGCACCGAATATTAAGCATCCAGCTACTACTAAACATAATAAGGACCATACCCCTTGATGCTTGATTCTGTGGATAACTTCAACACGTTGGATACCTGAACTTACAACTGTAGTATCAGAAATAAGTCCAATATTATCACCAAAACAAGCTCCACCA
This sequence comes from Anaeromicrobium sp., assembly GCF_025210435.1. Classification (GTDB taxonomy): domain Bacteria; phylum Bacillota; class Clostridia; order Peptostreptococcales; family Thermotaleaceae; genus Anaeromicrobium. Next base: position 41,460 of record NZ_JAOART010000119.1, on the reverse strand, counting down.
GCAATAGATGCTACAGTAAGTAAAACGTTACCATCAACTATGTGGTTTAACCATAAGAAGATTGGAGCACACGCTGCGAAGGTTCCCCACGAAGTACCCGTAGCAACAGATAATATAGAAGTTACTATAAAACCAGTTACTGCTACTGTTTTTGCAGTCATACCTAAACCTAATGCAAGGTTTATGATAGAAGCACCCACACCCGTTGCCATAAATGCTTCAGCCATTGCGTAAGCTGCCATTAAAATAAAGAATACCAATTGCATCTCCTTAACATTTTCAACTGCACAGTCAACTATTTCCTCGAATTTCAATCTTTCACAAATTACTGCTATTATGGCTGCATATACTGTAGACAAAGGTGCCGCAAGTAATGCATCCATACCAGAAATCATTAATCCAGCCATAACAAAGACTGGCGAAATTTTTAATAATGCCATCATTTAAAAAAGTCCCCCTCAAAAAAATTTTTCTTTAAAAAAAGATATTTTGATTTGTTAAAAAAATGTTTAAATCTGTTAAAAAGGTGTGTTTTAAAAAGATGAAATATGTCGACTGGTATCCTTCACAACCCATTATAGCATGTTTTATTAAAATTTAAAATATATAATTCATTAATAAGTATAGACTTATTTAAATATTGTTACTAAAATCACAAAATATTAGGATGTAGGCTTTTTAAAGGTATGACTTTATCATTTGAAAGTAAATTAAAGTATATGACAAAAGAATAATAAGTCACATATGGATTTGCATATACATATATGGAGGGGAGGGGGACAAATGTTATCACCCAGTTTAGAAGATTATTTAGAAGAAATATATAATTTATCTAAAATTAATAGGTTAATTAGAGTTAGAGACATAGGAAATAGATTAAACGTATCTTCTCCATCTGTAGTAAAGGCTCTAATAAAACTTAATAAGGAAGGTTATGTGAAATATAAGAAGTATCATGAAATCCTATTGACAAAAAAAGGGGAACGATTAGGGGCCTTATTAGTTAGGAGGAATAAAATATTGCAAGAATTTTTAGAAGTTATAAATAGTAATTGTAATAAGGAAAAGGAAGCAGAATCAATGGAACACTATTTATCATCTCCTACTATTAAATCTATAGAAAACCTTGTAGAATTTATGAGAGAAGAAAGGGAGGTAACTGAAAAATTTAAAAGATATTGTGATAGTGTAGGTGAATTTCACTGGAGCGAAGAAATAGATAAAAATGCTGAAATAAAGGAATAAAATAAAAGTTGAATCATTATGATTCAACTTTTATTAGAATATGAGATGAGCAATTTGAGTTACTATGAAGCAAGTCCCTATAGCTATACTGGTAGGAATTAGGGCAGCCACCATAGTCCATTTCATACTACCGCATTCCTTTTTCATGGTCCAAAGGGTAGTGCCACAGGGGAAATGGAGTAGGGAAAATAGCATAACATTTAAGGCTGTAAGTGTAGTCCAACCATTAGATTTAAATAAATCTCCCATGGCCTTTAGACTATCTAATTCTAACATGGCTCCCTCTGACATGTAGCTCATAATAAGTATTGGAAGAACTATTTCATTGGCTGGAAGACCTAAAATAAATGCCATCAATATAAATCCATCTAGACCTATTAATTTTCCAAAGGGATCTAAATATGATGCAGATAGGGCGAGAATACTTTGGTCTCCCACATTCACATTGGCCAAAATCCAAGTTATAAAACCTGCTGGTATGGCCACAACTATAGCCCTTGATAAAACAAATATGGTTCTATCTATAATAGATGTATATACTATACGTCCTATCTTAGGTTTTCTGTAAGAGGGCAATTCTAGGGTAAAAGAAGATGGAATTCCCTTGAGCATGGTTTTAGACAAGGACCAGGATACTAAGAGGGTAATTAAAATTCCAATTACAACTAAAAAAGCTACAAAGAATGATGCAAATAGGGAACTGTAAGAACTTGAAACTAGGGCACCTATAAATATGGTAGAAATCATAATGAGTGTGGGAAATCTACCGTTGCATGGAACGAAGTTATTAGTTATCATGGCTATTAATCTTTCACGAGGTGAGTCTATTATTCTGCAAGCTATTATACCTGCTGCATTACAACCAAATCCCATACTCATGGTAAGGGCCTGTTTTCCATGGGCGCCAGCCTTTTTAAATAAACGGTCTAGGTTAAAGGCAACTCTAGGTAAATATCCCAAATCTTCTAATAGGGTAAAACAAGGGAAGAATATGGCCATTGGAGGCAACATTACAGAAATAACCCAGGCTAAGGTTCTGTATACACCTAATACTAAAATTCCATGGAGCCAACTTGGTGAATTAAAATACATAAATATACTTGTAAGTTTATCTTCTATGGAGAAAAACATATGAGCAAGCATGGAAGAAGGTACGTTAGCTCCTGCTATAGTAAGCCAGAATATTAAGCCTAATAAAATGAACATTATGGGATAACCTGTAAACTTAGAAGTAAATAAATTATCTAATCGCGTATCTAACATATATTGTTTAGAAGTGTTTTTGGATACTGCTACCTTTGATATTTCTTCTGCTTTGTGATAGATACTTTCAACCATGTCATCACGAAGATCTTCCTTATTTAAATCCATATCATTTTGAAGACACTGGAAAATCTTACATTGATTCTTACAATTTTTACACTTGAAATTATCCACTACAGCTTACCTCCTTATAATTTTCACAATGTAATAATAAAAAGTTCATAATGGAATCTAATATTTTTTTGTCTCCCTCAAGAACTTTCAAAGAAACCCAGCGTGGGTTTAACAAATCACCTACCATTTTTTGAACTTCAGGTAATAGTTCACATATGGCATCTTCCACTTCCTTAGTATAAACAACAGAAACAGGGTTAGATTTTATGGTACCCTTACAAAGGGATAATATGGTTTTTTTTAAATCACCAAGTCCCTCACCCTTTGAAGCAGTAGTAGGGACTACAGGGATGCCTAGGGATTTTTCAAGGGATTTTATATCTATGTTAATTCCCTTTCTAAAGGCTTCGTCCATTAGGTTTAAGCACAATATTACATTGTCAGTAAGTTCGTTAATTTGTAATGTTAAATTAAGATTTCTTTCTAAACAGGTGGCATCTGCCACTATTACAGTTACATCAGGTTTTCCAAAACATATGAAATCCCTTGCTATTTCTTCCTCGGCTGAATTAGACATTAAGGAGTATGTTCCTGGCAAATCCACCAGGGTAAAACTTGTATTTTCATAAGAATAGATTCCTCTAGCATTAGAAACTGTCTTTCCAGGCCAATTTCCCGTATGTTGATTAAGGCCAGTTAAAGCATTAAAAACTGTACTTTTTCCCACATTAGGATTCCCTGCTAAAGCTATTATGAAACCGTCATTATTGGAAAAATGGATATTAAATTGATCTTCTAATAAATTGTGTCCAGTAGACTCTCGAGTAAGGCCCATTTTCAACACTCCCTTCTAGTTATATTAACCTTACTAATATTTGAGAAGATTCCTCTTTTCTAAGGGCTATAATAGCACCTCTAATGTTATATGCTATGGGACCGCCTAGAGGACTTTTTCTAATGGCTTCCACATAGGAACCAGGAATAAGGCCTAAATCAAGCATTCTTCTTCTTGTAATACCCACGCATAATAGAGATACTACTTTGCATTTATTTCCAGGCTGTAACTTAGAAAGTTTTATTTCATTATTATCCATAGGATTCCTCCTTTAAAATCAATAAGATTAGATGGGGCTAACATATTAGCCTTATCTAATCTTATATTATGGGAAAAATTAAAATAAGGTTACAGTTTTTCATTGACTAAATATATTTTATCAATAAAAAACCGTAACCCTATAAAAAGAGCTAAATAGTGGTTTTATCATATGGATGTAATCTAGGATAAGCTATCCTAACTCCATTTTCGTTAAATGTTTTTAGTATATGTTCATAAGTTCTATTTCTCATGGACCATTGTTCTTCTGGGTGGACTATACCCATAACTAGGTATTTAGCGCCTCCTATGGTGCCATCTAATGAAACTATTCCATATAGATGAAACTCACAATAGGGAATATTTCCTACTTTATATAGTTTATCATTATAGGTTTCATTTACATGAGTACATACATCCTTTAAAAGGTTAGATACCTTTTCTTGATTTTCTTCAAAGGGAACTACTATTTCTAATATTACCCTAGCCTGTTCCTTATAATAATTTTTTAATGTTTTAATTTCTCCATTAGGTATGTATATTTTTTTTAAATAAAAATCCCTTATGGCCGTAGTCCTAAGACCAATATCTTCCACAGTTCCCATGTAAAGGTCATTTATATTAACCACATCTCCTATGGTCATTTGTTTTTCAAATAATATAAAAAAGCCATTTATAATATCCTTTATGAGACTTTGAGCTCCTAAACCAGCTATGACTGTTATTATACCTGCACTAGTTAATATGGTAGATTTCTGAATAATTCCAAATTCGCTTAAAATATTTAAAATGGCAATGGATAAAATAAAGTAGGCAGCTAAAGAGTCCACAATACTTTTTACTGTTTTTTCCTTTTGTTCATTGAAATTAGTTATTTTTATTAATTTTTCAGTCAAAAACATGACTAATTTTAATAATAAAAAAGAAACTACCAATATTAAAAGGGAGTTTATAAATGGTTTAATATCTGTAGTTGTATAGAATTCTTTTATAATATTTGAAATTTCCATATGAATACCTTCCTTAATTAATAGAAAACCTATTTCTTAAATATTAGGTTGTGCAACATGGTCAAATCATATTCGGTGTTTATAGAAGAAGAGTTTAGAAATTAATAAATTTTAGATATATAATGAAAAGGATGCCCTAGGGCATCCTTTTCATTATATATCTAAAATAAGTTTCTCTTATATAATAAGTATAATTCTCTTAGTTCGTCCATTTTACTTCTCATTTCTATTTGTAATTCTGATGCCGTATCAAAATCATTTCTATCTATAGAATCTCTTAATTTAGTAAATAGACATTTTTTGTTTAATCTATCCTTCATTAAGGAATATCTTAAATAATTGATTTGTTCCCAATTAACTAAATCTAAGTCTGTAGCATATTCTCCATTGTGTGTTTTAGCACACTTTCTTACAAAGGTTACATTGTGAGGAATGATCCTATTATAAAGTTCTGTAGTCCATTGGCTTAAAATGGCTTCTTTATATGAATTTAAGAGAGCTTCATTAAATACGCCTCCAGATAAAAGAACTTCTTTTTTATTTTCACAACTTTCAAATCCTTGTATGTTTTCCCAAACTGTTTTAGGAGGAATTCCAAATAACTTATTTCTTTCTTCTTCTGTGTAATCGTCAAATACATCCTTTTCACTTCTATATGCACGGCCCTTTTCAAGGTAAAAACCTTCAGCATCTGCTGGTTTTGAAAGTTCCTTTAATAATTCATCACAAGTTTTATCATTCTCTAAAGCACATTTAATACCATCTAACATGGACTGATACATGGAAGCTAATACTAAATATGTGTTACTAGTTGGGTTTGGTGCACGAAGCTCAAATCTAGTAGCTAAAGGATTAGTCATATCTCTAATTAAACCGATTAATATGGTTCTATTACGAGATGGGATTTCTGGTGTATGTCCTAGTGATGATACTATACATATTGGAGCTTCAAATCCTGGCTTTAATCTATTTAAAGCGTCGTTTGTAGCTGTGACAAAAGGATTTATTACTTCGTAATTCTTAAGGATACCCATTAGAGAACCATATCCTACTGGACTCATAAAATCAGAAGTCATATCCTTTGGCGAGAATAGGTTCTTAATAGTTCCATCCTTTAATTTTAGGGCAACACCCACATGGGTATGTTCCCCATTTCCAGCTACACCTTCAACGGGTTTTGCCATGAATGTAACATCTAAATTATTATACATAAATACATCTTTAATAATGTCTCTAGATAAAAGTTCATTATCAGCAGCTTGCATAGATGTGGAATACTTCCAATCTATTTCTAATTGCTCCATAACGTGTGAGAATCTACCGTCTCCTGTAAGTTGAGCTTTAACTCCACCCACTTCTTTATGTCCCATCTCTGCTTCTAGTCCATAGTAATCTAAGAATAATAGGGATTGTTCCATGGCAGTACGAACAGGTCCAATAGTACGTTTCCAATACTGTTCCTTTAAAACTTGAGATGTGGATAATTGTTCTACATCAGCCCTATCATCAGGAGTCTTTACCCAAAATTCTAATTCTGTGGCAGCTGTAAGTACTAGTTTATCCACCTCTTCGAAGGAAGATACACCTATGTTTTCTAAAGCATAGGGATGCTTTTTTAGTAAATCTAGTAGACTTGATTTAAAGTGTTCCATAGATTTTTCAAGGATGGAACGAGAGTCTACCCTTTGGCTGTTGTGGACTAGGAAAGATGGAATTCTAAGAGTTCCCACAGGTAGATTTGTATCAGAGTCTATGTGACTAAAATTATAATCTACAAACCAGTTAACATTTAAATCGGGAATAATATCTACTTTAGCATTGTTTAGAGTGGCAATTTCAGGTAATACAACACTAGAACCGTCCGTTTGAACACCATTTACTAGGAAGTTATCTAGATCATCTAAAAATGCAATTGCAGGAATTTTTTCGTCAGTAGCATTTCCTCCTAGATCAATTCCCATTAAAGATACGAACTTTATCTGAGGGTTAGCTTTTAATAATGTGGAAAGCTGTTCCTTTGAATGGTCCTTTGGTTCTATTAAGAATAATAGATTATTAACATTGGAAGTAATTGAATCTTTTGTCACAATATCACCTCATTTATTTATTTTGTAATCCATGAAAAGTAGTAAAATTCCCATGGTTAAGTATTAGCAAAAGTTTTATAAAATCCATAGTAATAGTTTTATTACAAGGACTTTTATATTATGCATAATTAGGTTTTAAATAGTGTATGGACACATGAACAATCATGTTGGAAATTTTAAATTTGTTCATATATTTATACAACTATATAGCGAACATTATAACATGATGTGGGAATAATGTAAATAGCAACAAAAAAGCAAGTTGAAAGCCTGAAAGTTGCAAAAAACAAAAAGGAAATCGTTATCACTACATTTATTATTAATAAAAAAATTTTAGCAATAATAAAAGTCCATGAAAAATCTATAAAACTAGAAAAAAATATGAGTTGATTAAAAATAAAAGAAGTGATATAATCTCTCACTATACAGTCAAATTGTCAGAAAAATGAATTAATTTAAAATAAAAATTTCAAAAAAGGGGAGAGGCAGAATGTGGAAATATGGATTGCCAAATAAACAGGGATTATATAATCCATATATGGAAAAAGATAGTTGTGGAGTAGGATTTATAGCTAACCTAAAGGGTCATAAAAGTTACAAAATACTGGAAGATTCCTTAGAATTATTAAAGAACTTAAAACATAGGGGAGCTGTAGGTGCAGATGAAAAAACAGGAGATGGTTCTGGAATAATGATTCAAATTCCCCATGAATTTCTTATAGAAGAGACAAAAAAGATCGGCATAGAATTACCAGAGGAAGGTAAATATGCAGTAGGAATGATATTTTTACCAAGGCAACCTAATGGGAAGTTATTTTGTGAGGGTGTATATGAAAGGGTTATAAGGGAAGAAGGGCAAGGTTTTATTGGATGGAGAGAAGTTCCCATTGATGAAGGTGTATGTGGAGAATTGGCCGTTGCTACTAGGCCTTGTATAAGGCAGATTTTTATTGAAAGGAAAGGGATAGGACAGGATGAATTTAATAGGAAGTTATTGATAATAAGAAAGCGTGTAAGAAAAATAATATTAGATTCTAAGAAAAATTATATGGAAAATTTCTATACGTGCAGTCTATCTACTAAAACCATAATATATAAGGGTCAGATTTTAGGACATAAATTGGACCAATTCTATTTAGATTTAAGGAATAAGAAAATGGCAACGGCCATGGCCATAGTTCATGAAAGATACAGTACTAATACTTTTCCTTCCTGGAAGTTGGCTCAACCCTTTAGATATTTAGCCCATAATGGTGAAATAAATACTATTAGAGGAAATATAAACCACATGAATGCTAGAGAAGGGGTACTAAAATCAAAAACATTTGGAGATGACATAGAGAAGATTTTTCCAATAATAGAAGGTGGTGGTAGTGATTCGGCTGCCCTTGACAACGCCCTTGAATTTTTCATTGCTAATAACCACCCTATTGAAGATGTGATGATGATGCTCATACCAGAAGCTTGGCAAAATGATAAAAGTATGGACTTTGGGAAAAGGGGTTTTTATGAATATTTTGCAAGGTTAATGGAAGGATGGGACGGTCCTGCCACCATATCCTTTACAGATGGAAGGAAAATAGGAATTATATTAGATAAAAATGGTCTAAGGCCAGCTAGATATATAATAACTAAAGACAATCGTATAATTATGGCATCAGAAGTGGGTGCCATAAAAGTATTAGATGAAAATGTAGAAAAAAAGGGAAGGATTGAACCTGGTAAGATATTATTACTAGACACTATAGAAGGAAGAGTTATACCTGATGAGGAGATAAAATACAAGGCAGTGAGAAATTGGTCCTATAGTAAATGGGTAAATGACAATAGGGTAAATCTACATGAAATTAAAAAGCCCTATGAAATAAAGAGAATGCGTATAGAGACCCTGTTGTTAAAACAAAATATATTCGGTTATACGAAGGAGGAAATGGATAAAGTAATAAAATATATGATTGAAAATGGCAAAGAACCTATAGGTAGCATGGCTATAGATATTCCATTGGCAGTATTGTCTAAGAAAAATCAATTATTGTTTGATTATTTTAAACAGTCCTTTGCCCAGGTAACAAATCCTCCAATAGATCCTATAAGAGAAAAGAATGTAATGTCATTAATTCAGTTTATAGGAAGTCATGGTATTTATGTGGACGAAATAGAATTAGATAAGAATTATAAGTATATTTATTTAAAAGAACCATTACTTGACAATAAATGTATGGAAGATATAAGGCATTTAAATGACCATAACTTCAGATCCATAACTATTCCAATAACCTTTGAAATAGATAAGGAAAATGGATTAAAGGAGGCCCTAGATCATCTTCGCAAGAGGGCAGAAGAAAGTGTTATAGAAGGATACAATATTATCATATTAAGTGATAGATCCATAGGTAGATTTAATGGTCCTATTCCTAGTTTATTGGCATTAGGAGCAGTACACCATCATCTACTTAAAAATAAGTTAAGAACTTCTACAGATATAATTATGGAAGTGGGAGATGCTAGAAATGTAATGGATATGGCCCTACTAATAGGATATGGGGCTAAAGCCATTAACCCATATATGGTATATGATACCATAAGAAATTTAGTTGAAAACAGTAGTGAAATAGATAATGTAGATAGCTTAGAGGAAGGATTTAAAAATTATAGTAAGGCCATATCAAAGGGCCTATTAAAGATACTATCAAGGGTAGGCATATCTACACTACAAAGTTATAATGGAGCTCAGATATTTCAGTGTGTAGGTATTAATCAAGAGGTGGTAGATGAATACTTTACTAACACACCATGGGTATTATCAGGTATAGGACTAGATAAAATAAGAGAGGATGTAGTAAAAAGGCACGTAAGGTCCTATGAGAAGTTTGGAAAGGATTATGAAGAGTTAGAAATAGGAGGAGAACTATCCTATTCTCCTGATGGTGAACATCACATGATTACTCCCATAATGGTGAAAAGGTTAAGAAGGGCATGTATAGACAATGATTACTACACATATAAGGGGTATGCCAAAGAGGTTAATGAAGAAAATGAAAAAATAGGAGCCATTCGTTCTTTGTTTAAGTTTAAAGAAACTAATTCTATTTCTATTGATGAAGTGGAAAGTGTAGATGACATAGTGAGAAGATTTACCATATCGGGTATGTCCTTTGGTTCTTTGAGTAAAAGGGCCCATGAGACCATAGGAGCAGCCATGAACAAAATAGGAGGCACTAGCAATTGTGGAGAAGGTGGAGAAGAATCAGACAGATATTATACGGATTTAAGAAGTGCTGTGAAACAAGTGTCAACGGCTAGGTTTGGAGTAACAGCCAACTATCTTTCTAATTGTGAGGAGATTCAAATTAAAATGGCACAGGGAGCTAAGCCTGGAGAAGGTGGCCATTTACCTGGAAATAAGGTCACATCACAGGTGGCAAAGGTACGTAATTGTATAAGTGGAATTGACCTAATATCTCCTCCTCCCCATCATGATATATATTCTATAGAGGATTTAGCCCAATTAATATTTGATTTAAAAAATGTAAATACCAAAGCACGTATAGGTGTAAAATTAGTATCTCAAATAGGAATAGGAACTGTGGCAGCAGGTGTTGCTAAGGCTTTTTCAGATGTAATAATGATAAGTGGAGGAGATGGTGGAACAGGAGCGTCTCCCATAAGTTCTATGAAGTATGTAGGTCTTCCATGGGAGTTAGGCCTAGCGGAGGCTCAGCAGACTTTACTATTAAATGATTTAAGGAGTAGAGTAGTTCTTCAGGTAGATGGAAAAATAAGAACTGGAAGGGATATAGTAATAGCTGCCCTTTTAGGAGCGGAGGAATATGGATTTGGAACTACTGCCCTTATAGCCATGGGATGTGTAATGTGTAGACAATGTCATTTAAATAAATGTCCAATGGGAATCGCAACCCAAGATGAGAAATTGGCACATAAATTTAAAGGGAAAGAAAAACATATAATTAATTATTTAAGATTTGTAGCTAAAGAGATTAGAGAGATAATGGCTCAGTTAGGATTTAAAAAGTTAGATCACATGATTGGGCGAGTGGATTTATTAGAAATAAGAAATGTTTCCATGGATAAAATTAAGGATTTAGATTTAACACCAATACTATATAAGCCAGAACTTCCTTCTAGAATTGTAGGAAAAAACATAATGAAGCAAAAGCATAAAATAAATGAAGTTTTAGATAAAAGGATAATAGATTTAGGAAAGGATGCCATAGGACAGGGCAAAAAGGTTGAAGGTGAATTTAATATTAAGAATACGGATAGATCTGTAGGAGCCATGCTAAGTGGTATTATTGCAAAAGAATATGGAGATAAGGGTTTAAAAGAAGATACTATTAATATTAGGTTTAAAGGGTCAGCAGGTCAAAGTTTTGGAGCCTTTGGTATGAATGGTATTACTTTCATACTAGAAGGAGATGCTAATGACTATGTGGCAAAGGGTCTATGTGGTGCCAAAATCATTATTAAACCACCAAGGAAATGCACATTTATTCCAGAGGATAATATGATTGCAGGCAATACCATATTATATGGGGCCACGTGTGGTCAGGTTTTTATAAACGGTATAGTAGGTCAAAGATTTGCCGTTAGAAATAGTGGTGCTACGGCTGTAGTTGAAGGAGTAGGGAATCATGCTTGTGAGTATATGACAGGAGGGGTTGTAGTTATATTAGGCCCTATAGGTAATAATTTTGGTGCGGGTATGAGTGGTGGTATAGCTTATGTTTTAGATGAAAATAATAATGTAGAAGATAAGTATAACGATGAAATGGTAGAGGTTAAAAATTTAAATGATAAAGATAGGGATAAATTAAAAGACCTGATAAAATTCCACCATGATTACACAAAAAGTCCTAAGGCAAAGAGTATTATGGATAATTGGGAAATTAATGTGGAAAAATTCAAGAAGATAGTATGTCCAGTATACGAAAAATTAATAGAAGAATAATTAAAATAGGAAGTAAGGCATATTCAAAAAATAAATTAGTCATTTCACTGGTTATTTGAATATGCCTAATTAATTACTTCCTATTTTATATAGGTTCACAAAAACTACAGCAATGATAGGTCCTAGAATTAAGCCTATTATGCCTAATAACTTAAGGCCCATATACATACTTATTAAAGTAATTAAAGGATATATACCCATTTGATTTCCTAAGATTTTAGGTTCTAAAAATTGCCTTATTAAAACTATAAATAAGTATAGGCATAGGATTCCAACCCCTATTTTAGTATGACCAATCAAAAAGTAATAGGTGCATAGGGGAAGATAAACGCTACCTACTCCTATTATTGGGAGAAGGTCTACTAGACATGCTAAAAAAGCTATCAAAATAAAATAATCAATTTCCATTAAAAATAGACCTATAAAACTTTCTAAAAAGGTGAGGGTTATGAGTATGAATTGGGCCTTTGTATAACCTATAAAGGCATAGATTAAAGAGTTTTTTAATTGAAGACCCTTTACTTTGTAATGGTTATTAATTTTTTTGAAGAAAAAATCTTCTAATGCTTTTTTGTCCTTACTAATAAAGAAGGTGGATATGATGGTTACTAGTAAGAATAATATGAAGTTAGGGATTTTAGATATTATTCCTAAAAATGAAGAAATGGCCTTAGTGATTACTACTGATAAATTTTTTATTATAATGTATAATCCGTTATTAATAGATTGAGAAATATTAGGAGGTAATTTGGCATAAATATTATGAATTCTTTTATTAAAATTTATAATATGATATTGGATATTTTCTCCATAAAGGGGTAGGTTCACAGATAATTTGTTTAACTCCATTATTATGATACTTCCTATTAATAAAATAATAGTAAAAGTTCCTATTAAAAAAATAAATAATATAATAAAAACTGATAAGCTTCGACGTAATCTTAAATTTCTAGACAAAAAATCTACAATTGGTTCAATGAAATAGGATAGGATAAGGGCAAAGACAAAGGGGAGGATGCACGAAATAAGTGATGCTGAAAAAAAATAAAGTATCATGCCTATTCCAAGGGTTAAAAGTATTTTAACTCCATAAGTAAAGTATTTATTATTAAAATATTCCATATTACTCCCTCCAGATGAAGATAGATAAATATATGTAATTATATGTAGACAATGATGAAAATAATACAAACAATTAAATCTGTACATGGCCTTTAACTGTGATATAATATAAATGGGAATATTTATAAAATACTGAATATTAAAAAAGAAAGGAGAGTACGTTCAAAAAATATTATAGGGGGGTTATCTTATGGAAGGTGGATTTGGTATATTGACTTTAGTGCCACCATTGGTAGCTATAGTATTATGCTTTCTAACTAAAAGGGTATTAGTATCTTTATTCATGGGAATTTTGGCAGGTGGAATCATTATGAAGGGGGGGAATCCATTTACTGGAATAGAGTATTCCCTAGATGCAATCGTTGGTTCCATAACTGATGATTGGAATGCAAGATTATTATTATTTAACTTACTTATGGGTTCAGGGGTAGCATTTATTTGGAAACTTGGAGGTAGCAGGGCTTTAACTAAATGGGCTAAAGAAAGAATTAAGTCTAGAAAGGCAGCAGGTGTAGGAGCATGGGCTCTTGGAGTTATAGTATTTTTTAATGATTATGTAAATGCTGCTATGGTTGGTGGCGTATTTAGAGATATATGTGATGAAAACAGAATCTCTTCAGAGAGATTATCTTACATACTGGATTCAACGGCAGCACCAGTGGCTACCCTATTTTTATCTGACTGGATTGCTTTTCAGATATCTATGGTACAATCAGGTTTAGATGCTGCTAGTATAACTGATGCTTCAGCTTTTTCCGTATACATTGGAAGTATACCTTATAATATCTATTGCATATTGTCAGTATTCTTTGTTCTCATATTAATATTAACAGGAAAAGATTATGGACCTATGCTTAAAGCAGAACATAGAACCATGTCAACGGGTAAATTAGTTAGAGATGGTGGAGCTCCTATGATGGACGTAAGTTATGAACTAGGAGAACCTAAAGAAAATCCTAAGGCAACACTTAGTACTTTCTTTGTTCCGCTAATAGCTTTAGTTGGTGTTACTTTGTTTGGATTTTGGTGGACTGGAAGACCAGGTGAAAGCTTAATGGAGATACTAGGAAATACAGATGCTGCTAAAGCCCTTTTATGGGGAGCTTTTGCTATGACTTTAACGGGTATATTCATGTCACTTAGTAGTAAGCTTATGGATTTGAAGGAAACTATGGATACTTTCTTAGATGGATTTAAGTTAATGTTATTAGCTTGTGGAATATTAGTCCTTGCCTGGTCTTTAGGATCTGTAACTGGAGATATGAAACTAGCTGATTATATAATAACCTTAATAGGTGGAAATATGCCTTTATGGTTATTACCAATAGTTATATTCGCCTTTGGTATGGTAATTTCTTTTGCAACAGGAACTTCTTGGGGAACTATGACCATATTAACTCCTATAGCAGTACCACTTGCATACAAGATGACAGGAGATATAACAATTGTTTCTGCCATGGCGGGAGTAGTATTCTCAGGAGCAATATTTGGAGATCATTGTTCACCAATTTCAGATACAACTGTACTTGCCTCCATATTCTCAGGGGCAGACCATATAGACCATGTTACAACTCAGATACCATATGCCATAACAGTGGCAGCCGTTTCAGTAGTAATGTATTTATTATATGGAATAGTTGGAATAGGTCCTGTCATATTATTACCACTTGGCATGGTTATTCTATACTTTGTAATGAACATATTATCTAATTATTCAAGTAAAAAGTATGGTATTGATTCAATAACTAAGAAAGCTTTATAAATTAATTGAGGAGTGGCTAAGGCTACTCCTTTTAATATGCCTAAATGACTAGATTATATCTACGCATTTTTTTCTTTCTATAATCATATATATGATTAGGCATTCTAATGGGCATATGGAAAATTTAGATAGAATGGGTGGTCTTATGTTGAAGAAAAAAAAACACGAAAATATTTCTTTTAGTAGCATTTTTCAATACTTCTTAATATTTTTATCTTCTTTTTTTCTTTTTATAATTTCTGAATATATTTTTAGAGGAAGTATAAACAAAACCTTAATATGGTTAGGTTCCAATCCTAGTTCATTTTTCATGAATATATCCATAATTTTTTTAGTTGTACTTTTATTTACTGGTTTATTTAATAATTATCGCATAAGTATTTCCCTTGTTAGCACCTTAATAATACTTTTTTCTGTGATAAACCGTATAAAAATTAACTTTAGAGGAATACCCCTTATTCCTAGTGATTTATATTTAAACGATGAAATATTGACTATTTTGAATGTGGTCTTAACTCCCCAAATTATTAAGTTGATCATCTTATCTATCATGAGTGTATCATTTATAATATTCCTAATAATAAACCTTCCAAAATTAAAATTGAAGATGAAAGAAAGGTTAATATTAGCTATATTTTCAATAGTTCTCTTATTTGGAATTATAAATATTAATCTCATAGAAGGGATTTCTTTAGATAGACAAAATATTAATTGTGAAAAAGATGGCTTTATTTTTTCTTTTGTATCTAGTATGAATAATAAGCCTATAAATAGATCATTACAATATATAGTAAGCAATATGAAAGATTTAGAAGATGATAATAGGGATTATTCTGTTAATAAAGGTATTAAGCCTAATATAATTGTTATAATGAGTGAAGCCTTTTGGGACCCTAGTGTAATGAAAGAAATAAAATTTAGTATATCACCCACTGGGAATATGGATAAATTAAAAAAAACTAGTATATACGGATATTTAGAATCACCAACCTTTGGTGGTGGTACTGCAAATAGTGAATTTGAACTACTTACAGGTCATTCTATTCATTATTTTAAACCAGGTTACATGGTATACCCTAATGAAATAAAAGAGCCCATAATGGCTTTGCCTAGTATATTAAAAAGTCAAGGTTACAAGTGTAAGGCTATCCATACTTTCAAAGGGTGGTATTGGAATAGACGAGAGGTTTACAAACACATGGGATTTGATGAATATTTAAGTGAAGAATATTTTATAGATCCAATAAAAAAGGGATTTTTTATTTCTGATGAATATGTTACGGATACAATTATTAAAGAATTAGAAGGACAAGAGGAACCCATGTTCATCTTTGCAGTAACCATGCAAAATCATGGTCCCTTTAATGACAATAGATATAAAGATTATACTAAAGATATTAGGGTATCTGGTAATGTTAGTAGGGAGTCATTGCAGATACTAAAAACATACGCTCAAGGGGCCTATGATGCAGATAAGGCCTTAGGAAAGTTAACTGATTATTGTAGTAACCTATCAAAACCTACAATAGTACTATTTTTTGGAGATCATTTACCATTTCTAGGCCCAAATTATAAAGTTTATAGGGAAGCTAATTATCTTTCAAAGGATAATATTAATCATGAAAATGACATTAAATTAAGCTCTGTACCATTTTTATTATGGTCAAACTATAAAAATGATTCAAAGGATCTAAGGTTACTAAATACTTCATTTATGGGACCCTACCTATTAGATTATGCCCAGCTAAATATGCCTAATTACTTCAAGTTTCTACGAGGATTTTCAAGGGAAATTCCTGTGATAAATAGGAAATATATAATAGATGAAGAAAAAAATATTATTAATTCAGATAATGAAAAATATGTGGCATACAACAATGATTATCTATTAGTTCAGGAAAATATGTTTTACGGAGATAAATCCTTTGAGAACAAGTATAGTCAGTGGATAGTAAATGAAAATCCAGATTATAATTCAAAGTTAAATGAAATATCCATTAAAGAAGTTAAAATTGAAGGAAACTTGGCCATAGTTAAAGGTGATAATTTTTATCCAAGTTCTTTATTATTTATAAATAATAATTCTTGTAAGTATAAATATATAAATAAAAATGAAATTCAGATTAAAAAAAATCTATTAAAAGCTGACTCTAATATTCAGATTAAACTATTTGATTCTAAAAAGAATCTATTAACGGAGTCAAATACTTATAATTATGGAAACTAATAGATGAGGTCTTTTTCATAGCTGAATAAGCACTTATCATTCATTCATCTTGGGGTAAAATAAGGGAGTAGAGGAAATGAATTTCCTCTACTCCCTAAATTAATATTATCAAATCATAGAAAAATCATAGTCATTTTAATAGAAATTTTCATTGGGGAATTAGGCTAATTTTAGATTATAACAAATAAATTTTTGTATGTTTAGGTAAAGAGTTAAGTAAAATGGGAAGAAAGAGAAATACTATTGACTTATATTGTTATAGATGCTAGTCTTATAGAAATTAAAATGATGGGGAGATGAGATAAATATTTATAATATAAGGGTTAAAAGAAAAAAATTATATTTAAGATAAATCGATTTTTAGGTTCATAAAGATATAAATGCTACTGAAATAGGTTTTACTTAAAAAAGGAGAAAGAAAATGAGAAAGATTATAATTGGAGTAATAGGGATAAGTTTATTAGTTCAAACATTCCCAGGTTGTGTTGCTAAAGCTATTAATGAGGAAAAGGTTAAAGAAAAGAGTTTAAAACTTGAATTAAATGAAGGGTCTTTTAAAGGCATTGATTCTTTTGAGGATAAGAAGGAATTATCATATTGGAATCCTAAAAATGGAGGTATGATTGAAGTATCACCTAACCATTTTAAACATGGCACTCATTCTATGAAATGGACATGGGAAAAGGGATCTACTTTAATAAGAAAACTTACAAAAGCTGAAATAGATAAAATAAATAAAGCAAAATCCTCAGGCATTAAGATTTGGATATACAACGAAAAGGCAATAGATGATGTTTTAACCTTTAACTATGGAACAAAAAATCAAATTAGGAAGAATAATTCCCAATATACAAATGATTTTAATTTAAACTTTAAAGGGTGGAGAGGATTTTGGATTAATTATAAACAGGATGCTTTAAGAGGAGGAATGAATAAAGATACTTCAGATCAAAATATTAAAATAATGGAAATTGTCCCACCAGACTCTTCAATAGAGGGGAATATATTTTTAGATGTAGTAGAAGTTGCTGCTAACGTGCCAGAATATGGCGATGAGGATTTTCAGATAAAAATTAACCGCAATGATTTAGGGGGAACTTGGAATCGAACGCTTTATCATTGGAATAAAAAACCAAATATTTCTATGCCAAGTACAATTACAGAAAACCAAAAGGCTGATTTTGAAAAAATTGCAAATAAATATGATGAATGGGTTTTAGGGAAAGATTTAGATCTTACGAATCTTACTGAAGAAGCTTTGAAAATACGCAATGAAAGCTTGCAAAATGATATCAAAAAAGCTAAAAAAACTTTTGAAATGTTAAATATTGTTCGCCATGAAGATGGGACGATTACAGGTATGCCTTTATTTGCAGAGCGTTCTCTACATAAGCCTAAATTTTCAAATATAAATAGTAATGTTTTTTTGCCCCTTGCTTTAGATTATAAATTAAATGGAAATCAAAAGAGTATGAAAAAACTACAATTACTATTTGATTATTATACAGACCAAGGTTGGGCAGCAGGTAGTGCTTTAGGAACTCTTTATCATCAAGGGAACAATATAGCAGGATATATTCATGCTTTATATCTTGTAAGAAAAGATTTAGTGCCAGAAACCTTTCAAAAACATAGAGATGCAGTTAAGTGGTATATAAATTTTGGTAAAGCCTTTGACATCAAAGATGATGAATTTCAAGAAACAACAGCTGATGAAGTACGGACAAAAATGTTTTTCTCTTTACTTTATGTATTAATGATGGAGAACAATCCTCAAAAGGTTCAATATATGCAAAGCTTGTTAAAATGGTATGATGGAGCTCTTAGTATTGCTCCAGGTTATGCAGATCTCATTAAGCCAGATTATTCAGGTTTTCATCATAATGGTGTTTATATGAGTGCTTATGCACCCTATGCATTGCATGTATCGGCTATTGTTACTTATTTATTAAGTGAAACTGACTTTAGTATGCCAAAACAGGCCCATGAAAATTTAAAAAATGCTTTGATGACTCAATATATTGCTGCCAATAAATATACGGTTCCGTTTGCTACTTCGGGACGATTGCTTGGAGGAGGAGCGAGCGTTAATAAAAGTATTATACCTGCCTATATGTATATGGCTAAAGCAGGAAAACCGGGTGAAAATGGTGGTATAGATGAGGAAATGGCAGGTGTATTCTTAGATTTGTGGAAGCCAGAGACTTCGTATTTGAAAAAAACCTTATTAAGAGAGTCAAAGGCAGGTATTATGTATAGAGCAACTATGGGAGATATGCAATTGATGTTAGCTTTTGCAGCCAATGATAATATAAAAGTAACTCCTATACCACAAGGGTATTGGATGAAGCCTTATAGTGGTTTGTCTATATATCGTGGTGATCATTGGATGGTAGCTACAAAAGGTTGGAGTCAATATGTATGGGATTATGAATGTGGCTATACGAAGGAAGTAAATCCAGATAAAAAAGCTGCAAATGCTTTTGGACGTTATCTTAGCTATGGTTCTATACAATTATTTACAAGTGGCGATCCTATTAGTAATGAGGGGAGTGGCTACAATATAAAACAAGGTTGGAATTGGAATAGATGGTCTGGAACAACAGCTATTAATTTGCCTCTTGAAAAATTACACTATTTTAATGGTGGGAAAAAGGATCGTAATTTTTCTGATGAAATTTTTTTAGGTGGTGTAAGTATAGAAGGTAAAAATGGATTATTTGGTATGAAGCTCCATGATACGGCATTTAATCCAAGTTTTAGGGCTAATAAATCTGTATTCTACTTTAATAATGAAATAATTGTTTTAGGTTCAGATATAAAAAATGACGATACAAAGCATCATACAGAGACAACTTTATTCCAAAATTTCATGATAGATGGAAATATGCCCATTTACTATAATTCGAAAGCTATTACTAAATTCCCTTATAAAAAAGAGGGAAAGGAAGATGAATCAGCATGGTTGATGGATGCTTATGGAAATGGTTATATTATACCTAATGCTAAAGGATTACACATTAAGAGAAGTAAACAAGAATCAAGACTTCATTCTACAACACATGTAGATATGGATAACTCTAAATTTATAACTAAAGGTGATTATTCAACAGCATGGATAGATCATGGTACAAATCCTTCAGGAGAAGACTATGAATATGTGATTTTAGTACAACCATCTCTAGAGGAAGTAGAAAAACATGCGAAAGCACCTGATTATGAAATATTACAAAAGGATAGTAAGGCTCATATCATCAACCATAAACCTTCAAACACAATGGGATATGTCATTTTCGATAAAAATATAGATATACCTTATGGTATTGTAAAAGGAGTTAGTGTACCATCTATGTTGATGGTTAAGAATAAAGGAAATGAAAAAATTCTTAGTGTAACAGATCCAGATCTTAGATTAGTGAAAAACCCTAAAAATAATGGAAAAAGTGACATTGAACCTAGTAAAATGAAAAAAATGTATGTAACTATTAGGGGGAAATGGAGTATAAAGGATAGTGTAGAAGGTGTAAATATTATACAAAAGGATAGTTCTTTTACTGTTATTGAGTATAATGCTGTGGATGGGAAGAATTTTGAAGTTGTGCTTAGTGAGGATATAGGTGCATAATAGGTTTTTAGATTTTTTAAATTAGATGAAATTAGTAGAAGTATAAAAAAGAAAGTGTTTCTATAAAAAATCCCCTATCTAGTGATGAGTTTCAGACACAATCATTAGAATAGGAGATTTTTTATTTAAGTTCAGATGGTTCTATACTATTTAATGGTTTTGTTCTTGAAGATTTTCAGCATTGATTATAGGAAAGGTAACTTCTTTGTTGAAGTCATAATATTTATATTTACCAGTAGATGTTGTTTGTATATGGATTTTGTCCGTATTCATATCTATTATTTGTGAAATATCCATGAATTCATACATTTTAGTTTCTTTATTGATATAGTATTTATAGGTAACATTCATGTTCATTTTAGAAAACATTTCTTGCATTTGTTTTTTTAATGTTTCTTTATCCATTTCTGGTTGTTCTGATTTTGTTTGGGTTGATTCTGTTTTAGCTTCCGTTTTTTCAGTTTCTTCCATTATTTTTTCAAATTGGTCAAATATTTTATCCATTGCTTTGCTAGTTATTTCTTTTAAAGCAGTACTATCCATATTTACATTGATAACATAATATTCTTTACCATCAATTACTGTATTTTCATCATAAGAAGCATACATGCCAAATAGTTCCATTTGTTCTTTGGTCATCCCCATATTTGTTCCATCATTACCCATGATTTTTTTCATTTCTTGCATCATAGGATTTATATCAAGCTTTAGCCATTTTGTATTTTCCCCTATTCGCATATACATAACTCCTTGGTCCATAAGGACTTCAGAAGATTGAGTTTTTTGTTCTTCAGGCATATTTTTCACAGAAGTTGTAGTTTTTACATATACTTTTTCAGGCTTTTCAAATATTCCTTCTTGACTCATAGTCATGTCTACATTTTCATCTACTTTTTCTTCTTCTTCAACGAATTGACCTTCATTGTTTGGATCGGTTTTTTTTATCATCATAGAACCTGTAGTTTTTGTATTCATGTTCGTTGTACCCTTAAATTTTAAAGTGGTGTATTGGTTGTTGAATGTATCATTTGACTTAATTAGCACTTCTGACGCAGTCAAACCGTCCTTTGTGATTTCTTCTTGTGCCATAGCTGTCACTGTCATAGATACTATAAATATAAGTATCATAAGTAAAGAAATTTTTTTGTTTTTCATTCATATCCCTCCAATATAATATTTAAAAAGTTGATTAGTCTTATTAAAGCATTTTTCATCAATTTAATCAACAAATATTACCAATAATTGAAACAAATAACACTACAATCTTTGAATATATGAGTCCTACTAGGTAAGTTACAGTTCATAAAAGGTGTAAAGTGTTTAGTGATATTTATATATTTTCCTGAAGTAGGATCAAATAACTTTCCTTTTCATTAAATACAAAATAAGAGTAGGATTAAAATTAATCCTACTCTTATTTTGTATCAAGTTCATCTAGATCAAAATTTTTAAAATCTATTTTAACATTAGCTTCACCAAATATGGAATTTATCATATTTATGAAGTTTTCCGATAAGTCACTGGCGTAGAATATATTTTCATAACTTGGATTATTTGCCAGTAAATTTTCTTTTATCAAAGTTGATTTTACACTCTTAATTATTTCAAAGGATGGATTTACTATCTTTAAATTAGAATAAATCTTTTTTATAGTTTTTCTTACTAGGGGATAATGGGTACATCCTAATACTAAAGTGTCTATATGATTTCCATTTATAAAGTCATCTAAATAGTACTTCACTGATAATTCCATTATTTCATTGTCAATTATGCCCTCTTCAATAAGTGGAACGAAGATGGGACAAGATTTATCATATAAGCTTAATTTAGGGTTGTATCTGTGAATAGATTCTATGTATGTTCTTTCACGGGTAGTTACCTTTGTTGCTATTATACCTATATTATTTTCCACATGGCTTATTTGGGCAACCTTTTGAGCAGCAGGTTCTATTATACCTATAAAAGGAATATGTGGATATAATTCCTGTAAATAATCTAAACAAGTGGATGTGATAGTATTACAAGCTATTACTATCATTTTAACATCCTTACTAATTAAGAAATCTACTATTTGCCTTGTAAAGTGTTTTATTGTAGTCTTTGCCTTAGAACCATAAGGGGTTCTTGCCGTATCTCCAAAATATATTAATCTCTCATTTGGAAGTTCTTTTAGTATGTGGGGAATTGCTGTAAGTCCTCCTACACCAGAATCAAAGACCCCTATAGGACGATTATTCATATATACTACCTCCAATTATAATAACTTAAAAACTATATAGTTAATAGTAACCTATGAAGATTTATTTAGCAATATGCTCTTAAATAAATCTTTTTAAATAATAATAGACAAATAAAGTTATGAAGCATATGCCTCATAGCTTTATTTGTCTATATACTATTCGTATCCTGAATTTTTAAATTCTTCATCCTCAGCAGAGTTATCTTCCCCATTGAGAACCATGTGGTGTTTCTTTAAGAAACAATTTACCTTATCTCTAAACAAAACCATACAATCATCTAAGTCAGAATAACCTAATACTATATCTTCTGCCAATGCACGACAAGAAGGGGAACCACAGGCTCCACAATCTAGATTAGGTAAGAGTTTATAGATCATATCAATTTGCTCCATTTTTTTCATGGCTTTTAATATATTATCATCTAGCTTTCTAACGTTCTCAGGAACGATTTCCTTACTATATAAAAATTCATCTACCCTTTGTTTTAATTTGATTTCTTTTTGTACATCATATTCATTAGAAATTTTTCTGATTTTATTCCTAGCAATAAAAGGATTCTCCACAGTTAAGGGTCCACCAACACAACCATTTACACAGGCCAGACATTCTACAAAATCAATATCCTTTAAATTTTCATTTTCTATGGCATCTAACACTTTAATCACATGATCTATACCATCTACACAGAGGTAGTTTTCAATATTTAAAGAGAAAGTTTCTCCACCAGATCTAGCCCATCCAATGGCTTTGCCAGAATCATAAAATTCAGGAATATCATCCGATACTTCATCTAATTTTTCCTTTATAAGGGGATATATATTTTCTATGGAAATAACATTATTCACATTGGATTTTAAAAGACCTAGGGGATTTTTTACTGCACTAACCTTTGCAGGACATGGACTAATAAAAAATACACCTATATCTTCATCAGAAAGGCCAGTTTCTTCTTTTGCCTTTTGTCGAGCCAATTTTGCAGCCACCTCCATAGGTGATTCTATAGGTATAAGGTTGTCAATTAAGCTAGGGAATCTTATTCTTATGAGTCTTACAATGGCTGGACAGGATGATGAAATCAAAGGTGTTATATTGGCATTTTTAATGTATTCCCTTGTGAAATTAGAGACCACATCTGCACCTCTAGATACTTCGTATACATGATCGAAACCTATTAATTTTAAAGCTCCTAGTATTTGCCTAGGAGTGACTGTGTTGTCAAATTGGGCCAGTAAAGTTGGTGCTGGAAGTGCTATTTTATATTTATAATTATGAATACAAGATATGGGATCAGAAATACTTTTTTTAGCTCGTTGTGGACAAATTCTAATACATTCTCCACAGTCAATACATCGATTTTTTATGATTTTAGCTTTTCCATCCTTAACTCGAATCGCTTCTGTAGGACATTTTTTTATACAATTAGTACAACCAATACATTCATCCTTATCTAATATAACTGAATGTGTGTGTATATCCATGAGCAACCCTCCTTACAAAAGCTCTATAAAATAATTATACTATAAAAGTATATTATCTACACATAAGTTTATTATTTAACGAAAACAGGTAAAATAACATATGGTTACAATAAAAATTTTACATATATATCATAATAAATAGGATAAATAATTATAATAAATTATATATAATTTATTATATGATATTTATTATGTATAATGTAAGTAATAATATTACATATTTTGTCAATGATTTGAGAGTCTATATAATTTATTAACAATAAGAGGAGGGGTACAATTTGAAATCAAATAATGGAGGGACTATTCCAAAGAGAAGTGAAATTGAGGATATATATAAGTGGAATTTAGAAAATATGTATTCTAGTAAAGATGAATGGGAAAAGGACATAGATATTATAAGAAAAAAGGCCCAAGAAATTACAAAATATATGGGTAGATTAGGAGAGAGTTCAGATATTTTATATGAGGTTCTTCACTTAGATGATGAAATATCTAAAAAACTAGAAAATGTATTTGTATATGCAAGGATGAAGAAGGATGAGGATAATAGGGTAACACAGTATCAAGCCATGAGTGATAAGGCCCAGTCTGTAGTAGTTGAAGTACAAAGCAAACTATCCTTCATAACTCCAGAATTAACCCAAATTTCTGAAGAAACTGTTAAAAAATATATGAAGGAAGATAAAAGACTTTCTGTATACAATTTCTTCTTTGAAGAGTTATTTAGACAAAAGGAACATATCTTATCTGAGAAGGAAGAGAATTTGTTAGCACAAATGGGAGAAGTAGCATCTGCTCCTAAGAGTATATTTTCCATGATAAATAATGCGGATATTAAATTTGGCACCATAAAGGATGAAGAGGGTAAAGAAGTGGAGGTTACCCATGGCCGATATATAAGCTTACTTAAAAGTACTGACAGAAGGGTTAGGAAGGATGCCTTTGAAGCCCTATATAAGTCCTATGAATCTCAAAAGAATACTATTGCATCAACCTTAGGCTATAGTGTTAAAAAGGATGTTTTTTATGCCAAAGCTAGGAAATACAAATCTGCATTAGATGGATCTTTGAGTAATGACAATATACCCATGTCCGTTTATGATAATTTAATAGATACGGTAGAATCCCATCTGCCAAGTATGTATAAGTATATGGAAATTAGAAAAAAGGCTTTAAAGTTAGACGAACTTCATATGTATGATCTATATACTCCCATAGTAAAGGAAATGAAGTCAAAAATTCCATTTGAAGAAGGAAAAGAGTTAGTTAAAAATGGTTTAGCTCCTTTGGGAAAAGACTATCTAGATATATTGCAAAGGGGATTTGATGAAGGTTGGATAGATGTATATGAAAATGAAGGAAAGACTAGTGGAGCCTATTCCTTTGGTAGCTATGAAAGTGAACCATATGTACTCTTAAACTATCAAGATAATATAAATGATGTATTTACCCTAGCCCATGAGATGGGCCATTCCCTACATTCTTACTATACAAGAAGTACTCAACCATATGTGTATGGAAGTTATAAAATATTTGTGGCTGAGGTGGCATCCACAGTGAATGAGTCCCTTTTAATGAACCATTTACTTAAAACTACTACAGATAGGGAAAAGAGAAAATATCTTTTAAACCATTATCTAGAGCAATTTAGGGGAACTATATATAGACAGACCATGTTTGCTAAGTTTGAAAAGATGACCCATGAAATGGTAGAAAATGGTCAGGCACTAACGGCTGATACATTATGTGACATGTATAGACACTTGAATAAGAAGTATTTTGGAGATAATATAGTCATAGATGATTTGATTAAAATGGAATGGGCAAGGATACCTCATTTTTATAATGCCTTTTATGTGTATAAGTATGCCACAGGTTTTTCTGCTGCCATATCCCTATCTAATCAAATATTAAATGAGGGTAAAGATGCCGTTGATAGGTATATTAATTTCTTAAAGAGTGGTGGTAGTGATTACCCAATTAACCAGCTTAAAAAGGCTGGAGTGGACATGACTAAGACAGAACCAATAGACAGTGCCCTTAGGACCTTTGGTAAATTAGTGGATGAAATGGAAGGGTTAATATAGAAATTATGAAAATCCCAAATTTAGTTATAACTAAATTTGGGATTTTTCTCATATGTCTTCCCTATTGGAAAATAGGATTAGATGTGCTATGGTATAGAAAAAGAAGAGAAGAGGAATTGACCATGAGAATAAATAGGGAAATGGTAATAGAAGATTTAAAAAAATTACCCAGTCTATTTATAGGATTCCTTTTATGTGCCTATGGAATTGCTCAAATGAAGGGTGCAAATATAGGAATGAATAGCTGGGGAACTCTTAACTTGGGTACAGCTAATAAGTTTAATATTGAATTTGGCCAAGCGTCTCAAATAATAGGTATACTAATACTATTATTTTCATTAACTTTAAAAATATATCCAGGTGTGGGAACCATATTAAATATGATATTTATAGGAATGTTTATAGACATGATAGATAAGGTTCATATAATATGGAGACCAGAAACTTATCTATTAAAAGTTTTGAGCTTATTTTTAGGTCTTTTAGTATTTAGTTACGGTGCATATTTTTATATTAAACAGGAATTAGGAGCAGGGCCTAGGGATGGATTAATGGTAGGTCTCATAAAAATAACAGGACTTAGTGCCACATATATAAAACCAGGGATTGAGATTACTGTATTAGTCATAGGTTATATCCTTGGGGGATTAGTGGGAATAGGTACTGTTTTAGTAACCCTTTGTGGAGGATATATACTTAACAAAATATTTTTATTAAAGGGCTTTGATCCTAAAGAAACCAATCAAAGGAAAATATATGACTACTTTGTTGAAGTAAGGGAAGGTGTTCGTAGATAATGATTATGGAGGATCATATATATTTTCAAATTAAAGGCAAATATATATGATCCTCCTTTTATGTTAATCCATATGCATAGTATTAGTTCTTATAAACCTAGTATGCCAACTTAGGGCTTCATCTAGGCTGTGGGGAGTATGCTGAGATTTATTTTTTAAAGCATGGTTATAGTAATCCCTAAGAAGTGGCCTAAAGTCTGGATGTGAACAATTTTCTATTATAGATTTTCCACGTTCTTTAGGACTAAGACCCCTAAGGTCTGCTACACCTTGTTCTGTTATTATGACCATAACATCATGTTCCGTGTGATCATGATGGGATACCATAGGTACTATGGAAGATATGTCACCATTTTTAGCCACAGATGGAGTGGTAAATATGGATAAATAAGCATTTCTAGTGAAATCACCTGAACCACCTATACCATTCATCATTTTTGAACCCATAATGTGAGTAGAGTTGACATTTCCATAGATATCCACTTCTATGGCCGTATTTAAAGCTATTATTCCAAGTCTTCTAATAACCTCTGGATGATTACTTATTTCTTGTGGTCGTAAAATGATTTTTTCCTTATAATAATTTATATTTTCATTAAATCTCTCCAAACCTTCACTAGATGGTGTTATGGATGTGCCTGATGCAAATAAAACCTTACCACTATCTAATAAATCTAGCATTGAATCCTGTATAACCTCTGTGTAACATACTAGATTTTTAAAGCTAGAATTATTTAAGCCTCCTAAAACGGCGTTTGCCACACTACCTACTCCTGACTGAAGGGGAAGTAATTCGTTTGTTAATCTTCCTGACTCCACTTCCTTTTCTAAAAATTCGATTAGGTTTTGAGAAATTTTTTCAGATATGGCATCTATAGGAGCTAATGGCCTTACATTATCTTTTATATCTGTAACTACTATGGCAGCTATTTTATCAATTTCACAAGGTATAAAATGGGTTCCTATTCTATCATTAGGCATAATAATTGGGATAGGTTTTGTAAAGGGTGGTTTTTTAGGCATATATATATCGGCCATACC
Organism: Anaeromicrobium sp.; assembly: GCF_025210435.1. GTDB lineage: Bacteria > Bacillota > Clostridia > Peptostreptococcales > Thermotaleaceae > Anaeromicrobium. The sequence goes on along the minus strand of NZ_JAOART010000119.1, from coordinate 13,300 downwards.
TTCTAGTTCTATAGATTGACTAGTATTTATTTCTACAATAACCTTATCTGCCATTTCCACATAAGTGGGGGAAGTACCTACGGAAGTTGATGGAATTATATGGCCTTCCTCTGTTATGGCAACGGCTTCTATAATTGCCACATTAATTTTTCCTAAGAATCCTAACTTAGTGTAATGGGGAACATGACTTAGATGCATATCTAAGTATTGGCAATCACCATTATTTATGGAGTCTCTTAAACTACCGTTAGTTTGGTAAGGAAGCCTTTTGTTTAGTAAATTATTTTTAGCCCATATACCATCTAATTCTTCACCTACAGAGGCACCTGTATATAGGTTAATTTTAATATTTTCACCAGTTTCTTTTACCAGCTCTGCTAATGCCATAGGAACTGCTTTAGGATACCCAGAAGGAGTAAAACCACTTGTGGCTACATTCATTCCATCCTCAATTAATCTAGCAGCTTCCTTGGGGGAACAGACCCTATCTAATAAAGATTTATTTCTAATTCTATCTAAGCACATAACATATCCTCCTAAAATTTTGATAAGACATATTTTATATAACAGTTCGTTGTAATAAGATAGTGAATACTATCATTCCAAATAAAGCAAAGGGATAGCTAGCCCCATAACCTGTTGCCACATAATCACTATTAGATGAATCAATGGCTGCTCCAAGGCCAGGAGTACTTGTCATTCCTCCACAGATTGCACCTGATAACATGATCCAATTTATCTTAAGAACATATCTTCCTATTAAAAAACCTATAAGAACTGCAAATAAAGAGCATACAAGGGCAACAAATAGTAAAATAAATCCCTCACCCTTAATATTAGTTAAAGTAGAATAACCATATCTAAGTCCTACAATAGATAAAAATATGGATAGGGTTAGATCTCTTAGGGCACTTAGTATTTTAGCATTCATTCTAAAATTCATGAAACCAAGTTGTCCTATATGGCCTAGTATTAGGGCAGAGACCAATACTCCACCTGTAGAACCTAAACTAAAATAATTGATTGTAGGGCCTAAATAAATTTTTATTTGACCTATAAAAAAACCTACTATACATACAAATAAAAAGGGCAATATTTCAAAATTAAGATTTTCTAAATCTACCTTTTTCTTTTTGTTATCCATTTCATGAATGAAGGAAATCTTTTCTTTTTCAATGTCAATTTTAAATATTATAGGTAAAAGTTGCATAGCGAATATGACTACTATTACTCCTGGTATATATCCAATTGCATATCCAAGACCTACCATGGATTCTGTACCTTTTCCTAATGATGAAACAGATTCAAGGGCGGCAGCTAATCCAGGAGAACTTGTTAATGCACCCACATAAACACCAGATAGTGCAAAAATGTTTATATCTTTATTTAAAAGGGAAATAGCATAACAGCTTAGGGCTCCCGTAAGGGTAATTAGTAAGCCTAGTAGCATAAATTTAAAACCATATTTTTTTATTACTGTGCCTATATCTGTGGAAGCTAAAAGGCCAACAGAGGCAATAAAACAGATCAAGGTGAATAAAAATAACTCTTTTGGTACTAATCCATTTGAAAGTATTTTTTCCACATAAGTAGGCATTGATGAATCGTTAGTATATGGAATCACATACTTCTTGTAGGTAAACCATCCAATAAAAAGGCCTGTAAATAATCCTCCTGAGTTTCCTAACTTGATTCTTTTGTATTGAAATTTACCTATAATTAGACCTGATATGACAGACATAAATATTAGTACAAATGGGTCTGTGACGAATTTCACATAATCAAAATTCATAAAATATATCCTCCTTAAAAAATTAAATTAAAAAATCTCCCTTATCACAAGAGAGACTAGTTACAAATAGGTATTTAAAATAGACATGACTATTTTACATAGGACCTTATCATAACACCTCCTCATCCTCGTGAGTAATTAGGGCGTTTACCCTTATGGCAGGTCTCCTGACTTAAGATCATCATAAACCTATACCTTCCCATTTGAAAATATAACAGTGGTATAAAATAGGTTTACTTCTTGTTACAGTGGCGGGACCGTGTTGGATTTTCACCAAGCTTCCCTTTTAAATTTTTAGTCTATAATTTAAAACTAAAAATACCATAAAGTTCCGTATTCAATTGTTTAAGGTGATTGTATAATAAGGAATATGAAAAAGTCAATGAACATTCAATATTTGTAATATTCTTTCTTATGGGACAAAACTTAAGTTTTGTGTTAATCTGCTGTAGCGTAGTAAATAGAAGTTATAAGACGTTTTATGTAAAATTTAAAGACCTAAAAAGTTAGATAATTATCAAACATAAAGTAGAAGATTTTATATGATATTGCACTTTTTCATAGGTTGAGGGTTCCATAGGTAGGCCGTACATCATATATATGTATTAACCAGTAAGGAGAGTGTGTACATGTATTATGATTTTACAGTAGATACAAAGGACAGAAAGAATTATTTTTATCTATATAAAGAGGATTCTATTAGAAAAGGCATATATCTAGATCCAGTAATTGGACAAGGGTATGTGGGAGAAATATATGTGGAATTTCATAAAGTTAGAGTTAAAGATAAAGTTAATGGAGAACTTTATTATTTAACATTAGATTGTTCAGATAAACTTGTAGATAAATATTTGTTTAGTAGCCCTAATGAAAATAATATATTTAATATGGGACATAAAGTTAAAGTTAATCTTAAAGTTAATGATAATGTTGAAATATACCTTTATTCTCAAGATGGACTTAGAGTAAAAGAGCATATAGTTAAAGTTCAATTTAAAGTTGAACATGAAGATGAGAAGTTTTCCTTAAAATATAATTTTTATCCTAATGCCTGCCAGTAGCTTAAATAGAGCTTGGGTGGGTATTATTTTGTACAAAAGAGGAAAAATAAGAAAAAATTAGAATATAGAAAGTAACTATATAAAATAGAGGTGAAGGTATGAGACTAGATGAAAGAATTACTGATCTTAAAGAAGACATAATTAAAAGTACCCAAGAAATAATTAGGATTAAAAGCGTAAAGGAAGATTTTGAGGGGCATATGCCCTTTGGAAAAGGAGTAAATGATTGTTTAAATTACGCCCTTAATTTATGTGATGGTTTTGGATTTAAAACTAAAAACGTGGACAATTATGCAGGTTATGGAGAAATTGGTGAAGGTAGTGAAATGATAGGAATATTAGTTCACTTAGATGTGGTACCAGAAGGAGACAATTGGACATATGGTCCCTATGAAGGAGAAATTCATGATGAGAAAATCTATGGACGTGGAACTATAGATGATAAGGGTCCTGCCATAAGTGCCATATATGCCATGAAAGCTATTAAAGATAGTGGTATTTTGCTGAATAAAAGAATTAGAATAATATTTGGTACAGATGAAGAAAGTGGATGGGAAGGAATTAACTATTACTTAGAGAGGGAAGAAGTTCCTACTATGGCTTTCACACCAGATGCTGATTTTCCTGCTATTCATGGGGAAAAGGGCATATTAATGTTTGATTTAGTTAAGAAAATAAATAAGGAATCTAGAGTAATTAAAATAAAGGGCGGTAATAGACCTAATATGGTTTCTGATTATGCACAAGCTCACATTAAGGATTTTGACTTAAGCCTATTATATGAATATGGAAAAAATAATAGTATTAAAGTAGATGGAGAAAAAGAAGGAGATACTACTATAATTAAGTTCTATGGAGTATCAGCCCATGGAAGTTTACCAGAGAGTGGTGACAATGCCATATCCAAATTAATGGTATTTTTAGATACTTTAAATATGGATGATGAGGTGGGTAAATTTATCAGATTTTATAAGGAAAAAATTGGTATGGAATACTATGGCCAATCTATAGGTTGTGGATTTGAAGACAAGGAATCAGGTAAATTAATATTTAATGTGGGAGTAATAGATTTTAGTGGTGATGAAATTAAAGTAGCTGTAAATGTCAGATATCCTGTTACATATGAAAAGGACGCCATATATGATGGCATAAAATCCGTTACTGATTCCGATGGTGTGAAAGTAGTTGAGACAGACTACATGGGACCTATATACATGCCAAAGGACCATCCCTTAATAGAAAGATTGATGAAGGTCTATAGGGAAGAGACGGGAGATAATAGGGAACCCATAACTATAGGTGGAGGAACCTATGCTAGAAGTATGGAAAATGCAGTGGCCTTTGGTCCATTATTTCCTGGGCAAGAAGAACTTGCCCATCAAAAGGACGAATATATAGGGATAGATCATTTGATGAAAATGACTATTATATATGCAAAGGCCTTGAGAGAATTATTAAAATAGAGTTTGGGAACAACGTGTGGCTATTATAGAGCTACACGTTGTTTTTTTAGAATTATAGATTTCGTATTTGAGTATGTAAATAATTTTGTGCTTTTGAAAAGATAATATTCCTGCTTGATAATAAATAACTTTATTTAACGAGCCATATATTATTTGTATTTAGTTATATCTTTGCCCAATTTATATAAAAGTATACATATTTTTGTATAAATTGGGCCATAATTTATCATAATGGGTAGATTTTGTCCAAATCCATATATGAAAAGTCCTCTTACATAAGATATTTCTAATAGTTCTCAAAAATATCTCTATATCCCTTACACTATGAAATATACTGTGTAAATCTTTCTTCATATATTATAGATAGCTGATTAAGTATCAAATCCCAATCTCCATACCTTCGGCTCCATACCTTCGGCTCCATACCTTCGGCTCCATTTCTTTGATATGTCCATAGTAGCTAGATACAACATCTTTTCCAAGGATTCATCTGAAGGAAATACAGTTTTTGTCTTAGTTACTTTTCTATACTGTCTATTAAGAGATTCTATTATATTGGTAGTATAGATTATTTTTCTAATAGGGGCAGCATATTTAAAGAAAGTGCTTAAGGTATCCCAGTTATTTTCCCAACTGTTTATAGCATTAGGGTACTTATTACTCCATGTTTCTTTTACCTCTTGTAAAGCTTCATATCCAGATTTCTCATCTACGGCAGTATATATGGATTTTAAATCATTAGCAAAAGCTTTCCTATCCTTATATGGGACATATTTAAGTGTACCCCTTATCTGATGAATTATGCATCTTTGCATTTCTGAATTAGGAAAAGTAGCTTCTAAAGCCTGTTTGAAGCCATTAAGGCCATCTACACAAAATATCATAACATCTTGTAAACCTCTATTTTTCAAGTGGTTTAAAACTCCTAACCAAAACTTTGAAGTTTCATTGTGACCTATCCATATGCCTAATACTTCTTTAAATCCATCTTGGTTTATTCCTAAAACAACATAAGCAGCCTTAGATACTATCACATTATTTTCTCTAACTTTAAAATGGATGGCATCGAGGAATACAAAAGGATACATAGGATCTAAAGGTCTATTTTGCCATTCTTTTACATGAGGAATTACTTTATCAGTTATTTTACTTACCATCTCGGCAGATAAATCTATACCATAAATACTATGCATTTGCTTGTTGATATCTCTAGTGGACATACCATCGGCATATAGGGATATAACCGTTTCCTCTATGCCTGATATGTCTCTCTTGCCCTTAGGAACAATGATTGGTTCAAACTCTCCGTCACGATCTCTAGGTACAGCAATATCCATTTGACCAAATTGAGACTTTATATTTTTAGTAGAGTGACCATTTCTGCGGTTAGTAGTAGATTTATTCTTTTTGTCTCCTTTTGAATATCCTAGATTAACTTCAAGCTCCGCCTCTAATGCCTCTTGAATTAAATCTTTAAACATATCCTTTAAATATGAATGTAAATTACTTGCAGTTTTAATGTTACCTTCTTCTAAAACATTTCTCAAAATATTCTTTGGTAGTGTACTCATAAAAAAATCTCCTTCCTGGCTTTAATCATATTGTTAATTATTGCCAAGAAGGAGTTGGATTTTTCATAAAAGCACAGTTTTTCTGACATTCCCTCGTATTATTTATTATTTATAAACTTGCTTTATGTGAGCCTACTTCAGGAAAATATATTGGAAATTTTTTTCATTAAAGTTCTTGTCACAAGCCAAAGTGTGAATCTTCGTAGATAGGTTCATGAGTCATGTTGAGGTAGCGTAGGAAGTTGTGACGTTCCTCAATTTAAAAAATTTCCAATATATTTTCCCTTGTAGGCAAGTTACTGTATAAAACAATCTTAAAACCACGAAATCTATATTGTATTTTTTATTTCAGATAACCTAGATCAGAAATATTATTGCTAAAAATAGAAGTTTCAATTATAAATTCAGGCATTCCCATATAACCTGCTGCTATCTCATATTCATTGAAAACTATTACAAGCTTACCTTCTTCCCTTATATAAAAATTAGTATTCTCATCTATTGTTCTAAATTCCTCTATAAAATATGCTTCATCTTCTTTTTGGATTGCTTCCTTCATTTTACTTATTATTTCATTGTTTATAACACTTATATAATCATAATTTTCCTTAAATAAATCATTTATGTTCAGTAATTTGCAATTTTTAAGATCAACATTGTAAAAGTTAGCCCTTTCATACCCACTTGCCTTTATTTCTGTTGTCACAACTTTAAAAGACAATACCTCATTATCATTTCTAATTAAAGTATAATTTTGACTTACCAATTCGGGCATAGATGTTAAAAATCCTGCTTTCTCTGACTCATCCTTTATCTTCTCTGCGTTTTCAAGAGCCTTATCATATACTGCTATACCACGTTCTTTTAAAATATTATTTATTTCTTCCTGAGTTTTAGTATTTTCAAGTCCCTCAAGTACAGGTATTTCTATATTTATTTCCCTATACTTATCATAAAGTTCTAGTTTGTCAATTGTCACAAAGTTTGTTATAGTTCCTATTACAGGAATATCAAGTAACTGTGCAGCAAATGTAGTATTTGTATTGACCAACCCTACAAAAGAAACACATACACAAGCTGCTGTGGCTAAAGATCTTAAAATTATTTTCTTTAAATTATTTTTTTTGTTCATTGTTTTCTCCTTAAACTTGTTTTTTATATTATCTAAGTTTTCATTTGTGAATTCTGGAAGTTCCTTTGCAATCATATCTAAGTTTTCTTGGTCAAAATCTGATATGAGACTATTATATTTTTTCATAAAAATCCTCCTATTTTCTTACATGAGTGAGTAAAGACTTTTTACTATAGTAAAGCTTATTACTTACTTCTTTAACAGTAATGTTTAATTTAGCGGCAATTTCTCTAGGCTTTAACTGATAAAAGTATCTAAGTATAAAAGCTTCACGGTCTAATTGTTTAAGATTTTGGGCAAATTCATAAACCTCATTAATAATTTCCTTATTTATCAACAGTTCTCCTATATCATCAGTTTCTATATTTAGCTCATCATCATAAGTTAGGGTCTTGGTTCTATTTATTTTTCTAACCTTATCTATCGCCTTACTTTTAGTGATGAGGCATGAATATGTCTTGATACTTCCTCTTTTTTCATCATATTTTTCTGGATGTTCCCACAGATATGCAAAGCTTTCTGCTACGCAATCTTCCATATCTTCCTGACTTCCAATACCTTTAAGTACACCAGAAGCAACAACCCAAAGTAATTTACTGTATTCATCAATTAGAATTTCGTAAGCTCTAGGACTCTGATTTCGTATTCCATGTTTTAATTCTTCATCTAGCATTTAGCTATTACCTCCCATCCTCCATATTGATTATAATGGATTACATTAAATAGTACGAACAATAGATTGTTTTGACTTAAAAAAAGACATCATTAAGAATAAGTATTAAAATTGTTACCTAGGGGGGTAAATACTTTTTGCTATGATGTAGTGAGTAAAAGGTATAGTAAAGACTTAGGCATATGAAAAAAATATATATGAACATATAGATGTGGATGATTATAGATAGCAAAGATATAATGGAAATTCATGCATTAGATAAAAAAATAAAGAATTTTGATAAAGATATGTGGTCTAAACAGCAATATAGATGTGCATTACAAGGTAATTACTATAAATTTGCTCAAGATAGCCATTTAAGACAAGCTCTTCTAAGCACAGGAGATAAAGCTATTGTATATGCTAATCCTAATGATAGAACATGGGGAATAGGCAGCTCGATAGAAGAAGCTAATATAAATAACCCTTTTAAATGGAAAGGAGACAATTTATTAGGCTATGCATTAATGGAAGTGAGAGATGAAATAAGAAGAGTCTTTAAGAATTATGAAGAGGAAGGGAAGATACAGATGGTAGATAAAACAGATAAGTATTATAAAGTAAATGATTTAATGGTAAAAATGGATAAGTGGCATGAGGCAGGTGAGTACCACAAAATTATATTCGCTATACTTAATTATTTACCAGAGGAAGAATATACTGATGAAATAATGGGCTATTTGGCTGTGGCATATAATAACACTGGACAGTATAAAAAAGCTGTTGAAACTTTAGAGAAGTTACGCCCCAGTCAAGAAGATACGTCTATGTGGCAATATAGATTAGGCTATGCCCTCTATTATTCTAGGGAGTATACTAAGGCAAGAGAAGCTTTCAACAAAGCTCTATTATTAGAACCACGGAAGGATATAGAGGAAGATTGTCATTTGTTTTTAAGTTGGATTGAAGATGTAGAAGAAGAAAGAGTTACTTATTATGATGATGAATTAGGGGAATTTAGACTATATGGAAAAACAGGTTTATACGCTGCTACTATAAATTGGTGTGATAATGAAAGTACCTTAAATATATATACTGAAGATAAATCAGAGCTCAAGAAGTTCATAAACCAGTATAAAAAGTCTTTTTTAAATCATACTGAATGGGATGCAAAAGTTAAAGCATATGCCTGTGATGAGCTACTAACCTTAAAAAATAATGTTTGGCTTGATGAGGAAGAAGGTGAGGTAAAACTTACTGAACTTGAATTTAAAGAACGAATGAGTTTAGATATTTTAGAGTTACATGATGATAATAGATACACACTTTGGTATGACGATGGCGATATGTTTTTTGGACATGTTATTGTCATTGAGGGTGATTTTGAGAATGGATTTACCAGTGTGCAGATTGAAGGGTAAATGGTTATTGTTGGTAATCTGTTTAGGCGGTTATGTATGAAGGTTTATGCAATTGCAGGGAGGAAGATAAGCATTATGAGACAAAAAAATTTATCTAATGATGAATTACAAGATAGAGTAGATGTGTTTATAAAAGCGATTGAAGATGATGGTTTAGATCACGATGAATTTATGGAGTTATTTGCAAGTCATAGATTTAATACAAGGAATATTGCGAAGGCAGCTTTTGTAGCAAAAAACTACTTCCCACCAGAGATGTATATAGATGCGGATACAGATGTTCGTGATGGATTGATAAAGATATTATCTAATCCGGAGTGTGGAAACAGAACTATAGTTGACAATGTTTTGTTATGCCTTGCTATTATTGGTGATGATGTTGTTAAAAAGCAGTTTTGGGAATGGGAAAAAAATCCTATGCCGTGGAGAAAATCTTTATATGTAGGCTCAGAGTTTTACGCACAGAAAGGTGGATATACTTTTGATGAAGAGGGTAATGAGATAAAGTTAGTCTATGATAAATGTCATGAACTAAGGAAAGGGGATTATAAAATTTCACCAATTAAAATAGGAAAAGTTAGAGAAGCGGATTGTCCGATGTGTGAAATGAAACTAGTAGATATCGTAACGATAAATGGTAATGATAAAAGGTTAAAACATATTGGTATTAATGGAACTGTAACTTCTACAATTTGTGTTAACTGTGTGAGTTTTTATGACATGTATTCTAAATATGAGCTTGATGGTAGCGCTAATCTAATTGGAGAGTATGAAGCGAAAGAAGAATGCTATGTAAAACCAGAAGAACTAGAAGTGCTAGCGAACAATACATATTCTTTAGGTGAAGAAGTTCACCCACATTATGGAATACATAACAATGCCAATACTATTGGTGGATTTCCTCATTTTGTACAAGATTTAAAATATCTTGATTGTCCTACTTGCGGTAAAAAAATGAAATATCTTACTCAACTACATTGGGATACTATTATTGAAGATATGGAAGGAATGCTTTATATAGATATCTGTCTAGATTGTAATGTGACAGGGGCTTTTCATCAGCAGACTTAATACAATAAGAATAAGAGATGGGTAAACAAAATGAGATAAAAGAGTTTATTTATGTATTGGTAAGGTGTTATTAAAATGAATTTATTTGAACAAAAATAGTTGAATTAACCAATTTATTATATTCTATTATATCCAGAAGTACAAGTAACCTTCCGTATGATAGACAATGGAGATATTCTATGATGAAGACTACAAGTAAGAAAAGTAATGAACGTAGATAATGGAGGATTTTAATGAGCGTAACAAAAGAATGGCTATCTAAATGGGAACTTAAAAGAAAGAAATTAAGTTCGCCAGTGGATTACAATGAATACTATACATCGTCTAATATTGCTGGTAGAGAAATAGATATATTAAGTATAGGATACTGCTCTATTCCATCAGGTGAGATTTTAGTCCGTGAGCCACTATGTTTCTCAGCTAGTACACACGAAAAGCCGTATTTTCAAACAGCACCTAAAGGTGAATTTTTAGTTGAGCTGTGTGTAGTAAAACCAACTAAGGACGACTGTGCAAGATGTGCAACTGCTAGAATACGTTTTACAGGGGCTGAAGCAGTACGATTTGAAGAAGCACTTATTGACTATGAAGATTTAGATGACTTAGGTGAAGATGATTACTATGGTTTTAATGTAGATGCAGGACTAGCCTGTATATGTGATAAAACAGTACATAGAGCCTACTGTGATTTTTATGAAAAATGGCATATAGAACATGAAAATGATGAAGGTAATATATACCTCGATTATTTTGCTGATTTGTTTGAAAAGAGTTATAAAATAAGTCCTAAATACCAATGCAGTGATGGAGACTGGATCAATTGGAAAATACCAGAGACAGATTATCATATGCCTATTTTTAGCTCAGGTTTTGGTGATGGAACATATCCAGTCTACTGGGGATATGATAAAGATGGGGTAATTTGTCAGATGATTGTGGAGTTTATAGATATTAGACTCGCTTATGAAGAGGAGGAAAAGGAAAATGGATAGGTCTATATATGAAGAAAAGGATAAGTTGATGGAAAGAATAAGTAAGTGGCATGAAGAAGAGCAATATCAAAGAATTGTAGATACCATTGTAAAACTTGCATATCTTGATTTACTACCAGAAGATTACAGCGATGAATTTATGGAAGAGTTAGCTGTAGCATACAATAATATGAAACAGTATGAAAAAGCTATTCAAGTATTAGAGAATACTAGTCCTACTAGACAAGATACTCCAAAGTGGCATTATAGATTAGGTTATGCTCTTTACCGCTTGGGCAAGTACGACAGGGCAAAAAAATCCTTTAAGCGTTCATTATCACTAAATCCAACAGAAGAAATTAAGGATGAATGTGATATGTTTTTATATGCTATACACCAAGAAATTGAAGAAAGAGATAATATGATTAAACCTTTCTTTTGGGTAGAGCATAGTAATACAGCTTCTGTTTGTTTGAATGTAGGTGAATATCTTCAAGATGTTTTTGATACACGTGCTAATGAGGGTTTTGAGGGCGGTGGATATGACTGGGAGAGTTTGGCACGTGTCTTTTTAGATGAGTGTCGTTCAGATTTAAAAGGCACTATCCAAATGGATTCCGAGGGCAGTATGTTTGTAGCTTATTCCGAGGATAAGCTTGCTTTACGTGATTTTATACTAAGTTTCAAAGATACATGTGAAAATAAAACGTTAATTATGGATTTGTTTAGTCGTGCGGAACTAGACTAAATAAGTGAAGAGGGTGTGAATTAAGATGAAAAAAATTTACCAACATTTAAATATCACCTAGACCCAATTAGAACAGGTGTTATCAAAGAAGAAAAAGCTAAATGTGAGGTATGCGGTAAAGAAGTTAACTATATTTATAATAGGCCATTTTATACTAGGTCAAATGTAAGAAAAATATGTCCGTGGTGTATAAAAAATGGAAAAGCAGCAGAAAAGTACAATGGTCAATTCCAAGACGATTATAATTGTGATGAAGTTACCGATGTAAAATTGTTAGATGAGTTAATGTATAGAACACCAGGATATAGATCTTGGCAAGGAGCGTATTGGCTAAGTCATTGTGATGACTATTGTACTTTTATTGGATATGTTGGTTATGAAGAGATAAAAGACTTTATCAATGAATTGGAAGATGATATTGAGAAGTTTGGTTCTACTTGTGAAGATATTAAATACCATATGAGAAATAATGGAAGTCTACAAGGCTACTTATTTAAGTGTTTAAAATGTGGAAAAAGAAGATTGTATTTTGATTGGGATTAGTAAAAATAGAAATAAAGATTGGAGTGATAAAAATGAGTGATTTAACAAGATTACTAAACGAAGGTTATCAAGCCATAGATAATGGCGAATTTCAACGCGCCCATGATTTGTTTTATGAGGGCGCTAGATATCATCATAATAATGTCCAGTGTGTAAAAGGACTTGCCTTATGTGATTTTTATAGGGGGAAGTATGAAGAAGCGATTAGGAGATTTAAAGAGGTTCTAAAAATACAGCCTCACGATTTTAATGTACTTAGTTGTTATCAAAAGGCATATGATTTGATGCAAATAGACCTACTAAAAAAATCTATATTAACATCAGAAGAAAAGAAACTTCTTGCAAGCTGCTACAAAGTAAAAGAGCAGTATGAAAATGCCTTTAAAGTACTTAAAGAGATAAGCAGTACTTTAAGTGCGGAGGAAAGCCTAGATTTAGCAGAACTAACAACAGAAGTTTTCCCAGAACATTTTCAGTTACGGAAACAGTATATAGAAAGAGCAATTAAGGCTTATGAAAGAGAAGGCTTAAATGCCTATATGGCCTATCATATGTTAGGACGAGCTTATTATGACGCTTATTCAGTGGATGAGTTAATAGAACATGGTCCTGAAGTTATTGCTATTTTTGAAAAGAGTATAGCATTAAATAAGGACTACGGACATAACTATTATCTAGTGGGAAGTATTCTGAAGTTAAATGACCAATATGAGGAAAGCTTGCCTTATTATGAATTGGCTATAGAAAAGACAGAAGGTTTAAGAAATAATTATCTTTTAGGCAAAATAAAGAGCTTATATTTTACACGCAGATACCATGAATGCTTGGAGACTATTTTCTACTTAAATAAGTATGATTATCAAGGTGGTAACTTT
>NZ_JAOART010000118.1 GCF_025210435.1 Anaeromicrobium sp. | reverse complement strand
TTTTATGATTGAATCTGTTGCTGAGCATCCAATTATCCTTATATTCTCGCCTAAACCTATGATACCACCTATATAATTGTTTCCTGTTATTTGTCCTTTTTTCTTTATATGACTGTTTTCAATAGACGATCCTTTTCCTGATCCTATAAGTCCTGCTGTCCTCTCATGTCCTTTTACTCGAGGATTTTCTAATGTAATATTTATTATTTTTGCATCTTCTACATATGAAAATAGACCTACACCTTTTTGCTCACTTTTATTTATTGTCAAATTCTTAATAACAAACCCATTCCCATCAAGCGTTCCTTTAAATGGATTTTTTTCTGCGCCTATTGGCTCCCAATTTTCTCCTTGCAAGTCAATGTCATTCATTAACTTATAACTTCCACTAAGATTAGTTTTTACATTCTTCAGATCTTCTTTAGTTCTAACTTGTATCATTTTAAAACCTCCCTTTTCATTTCCTTATTTTTAATGTTTGATTTTGATAAATTAAACTACCTGTTAATCCATTGAGTTTAATCAACTCTAAGACTGTGATGTTACAATATGTTCCTATAGACCACAGAGTAACTCCAGACTTAACGGTATAAGTATCAAACTTTCCAAATACCATGCTCCTAACCTCCATTAAAGGAAATATTAACGTACCCTACGTTCCGTGTTTGTTGTAAGCTATAACCGGTTATTTATCTTACACTAATTAAAAAGATATATAATGCTCAAAAGTAAACCAAAAATTTTTTCTTTAAATCATAAAATTTCATAATCTTTAACTCTATAAGTATAAAATTTTTATAATAATATGTTTCTTAGCTTCTATTAAAGTAAAATCTCTTTAATCTACAATATAATTTCCTTATGTTAAAAATATCTAATCAATTATTTATTTTTCCTTTTGTACAAACAAAATCTATACTTAAAATATTCACCTAGGTTCTGAAAAAAATTAATTAATCTTCTCACTTATATAGATAGACAAAATATAAATAATTTGACAAAAAATCTTAAAAAACTACTTAAATCACGAAAAAAAATAATCCTGAGCAAATATTTCACCCTGGATTATTTCTTTTACATCATTCATTTAAAATGTATATCATTGAACTATGATTTAAATATTCAGTAAAATAGTCAAGCTCCTAGTGAAATAACTAGGAGCTTGACTATTTTACATTCTATTTAATAATTTCTAAGTAGTCACATTGTGCATTAATTTTATTCAGTTTATTGCTTACAGAAGTCTAACCATATGAGTACATGTAAGGGTTTACGTCATTAATAGAGTAGACAAAAGAACAAGTAAGTTGACTGATTTACCCATATACCTCTATTTTACCTCAACTAATTTACCATCCTCTAAATTGTCCTTTCCAACTACAATAACCTGATCACCTTTTTTAATACCTTCTAGGATTTCATAGTATTTATCACTCCAAAAGCCTAGCTTTACTTCTCTTTTAATGGCCTTTTTACTTACCTCCAGGAAAATATAATATTTATCCTTCTCTTTTATAATAGCTTTTTTAGGTACTCCTAATGCACCTTTGTGATTATCTAATATTATTTCTACTGTTGAAAACATTCCAGATTTTAATTTTCCCTCTGAATTGTTTATCAAAATCTTAACCGGATAAGTCTTAGTTTGATCACTAGGCTCTGGTCCTATACTTGTTATTTTACCCATGAATATATCAGAGAATATATCTACTTTCACCATACACTCTTGGCCTTTTTTTATAAAGGGCATATCTTTTTCAGCTATTCCCACTTCCACATACATTTCATCTATATTTACAATCTTAAATAGCTCAGTCCCCCCTGATACCATTTGACCCTTCAAGACGTTCTTATTGCTTACTATTCCTGAAATAGGTGCTTTTATGTTTGTGTCATCTATATTTTTCTTTGCCAGTACTAAATCATTTTCCTTAATACTTAGTGCCTCTTTTTGTTTTTCATAATTTTTTTGAATTTCATCAAACTCTACCTTTGATTTTACTTTATTTTCATAAAGAATCTTTCCTCTTTCATAATCATTTATTAAATTCTTATAGTCTATATTAGCTATGGAAAAATCTTTACTTTTATTTTCATATTCTAACCTATAAGTTGTATCATCTAATTTACAAAGACAATCCCCTTTATTAACCTTGCTTCCTAAATCTCCATAAATTTCTTTTACTTTTCCATTTACTTCTCCTGTAACTATTGCCTCTTCTTTAGGTTTTAGATTTCCAGGTACAGATAATTTATTTGTGAAATCCATAATCATAACAGGTTTAGTTTCCACATATATAACCTCTTCTTCTATTTGTGCTTCTACATTTTGTCCATCCGTTTCTTTCACCTGATCTTTTCCACAACCTGAAAGTAAAAAACTATTTATTACTAATATCCATCCTAGTATAACTAATAGCTTCCTCAATACTGTTCTCCTCCCTATTTCTTTTAATACTTTTTAACAAAATCGCTTCGTGCTTATATAAACTGTCATTAAAAAAGATACATATCTTTCATAGGCACTTCCCTTCATAAACTATACATTTATTGTCTTTTTTCTTAATCTTCTATTCTTAAAATACTCCTTCATAGTCTCTACCAAAGAGTATAGTATAGGTACAATCACAAGGGTCAATAAAGTTGCAAAGCTTAGTCCGAATATGATTGCATATCCCATAGGTGCATAAAAGTCATTTTTTAAAGTAAGGGGAAGTATACCGCCTACAGTAGTTATAGTTGTTGACATAACAGGTATAAACCTGGTCATGGCAGTTTCTTTTATGGCTTCATTCATCTCATATCCATTTTTTCTTAAATAATTTATATAATCAACTAATACGATAGCATCATTTACTGCTATACCCACTAAAGACACCATTCCTATTAGGGATGTTAGTCCTAAATAGCTACCCACTATTGTAAGTCCCATAAATACTCCAATGACCGCTAGGGGTACTGAAAACAATATGACAAATGGTTGAGATAAAGAGTTAAATTGTATTGAAAGTACTAGATATACTAATATCATGGCTATAAACATATTTTTTGCCATATTCATAAAATACTCATTAATTTCTTCTTGTTCTCTATCAAAGCCTATAGAATAACCCTTTGGCATATTATATTCTTCAATTTTTCCCATGAATTTTTCTTGTATAGCCATCTTTTCTTCTTGATTTCTTACATTTGCTCCAACCTTTCCATATCTTTTTTCACTATGATGAAATATGGCTGAATAACCTTCTTCCTCTTTTACAGTGGCTACATATGAAAATGGTATAGGTTGATTATTTCTACCATAAAAAAATATATTGTTAAAATCTTCTTTATGCTTTAGTTTTTCTTTACTTGTACGTATCATTACATCTATCTCATCTTGGTTAATTTTAAATGTGGTTGCCTTTAGACCATTTACTGCATTTCTTATGCTCATAGATATGCTTCTATTATCTAGTCCTAGTAGGGCTGCCTTTTCTTTATTTATTATGATCTGAATTTCACTAAGACCATTTTCAAAGTTATTTCCTGAGTCAAAGGTACCGTCTATCTCCTTTAGTATTTGAGTAAAATCACCTGCTATGGCTTTTAACGTATCAAAGTTCTTTCCATAAATCATTACCTCTATATCCTTATTTCCAAAATCTATTCCACCTTTCATCTCTCCTACAGTTATGTCCGCTCCTGGAATATCATTTATTTGTTTTCTACAATGATCAGCTATTTCCATACTGGTTCTTTTTCTTTTTTCTTTTTCCACTAGTTTTACTTTTATTCTTGCCTTCTCAGGACTTCTAATCGTCGTTGAAAAGCTCTCCATTTCAGCATAATCAAATAATATTTTTTCAACTTTTGATGTTATATTTGATGTGGTTTCTAGTTCTGTTCCAACGGGCATTTTTATATTTACATTAAATTCTTCTGCATCCATATCTCCAAATACGGTAATCTTTAATATGCCTGATGCAGGTAGCATTATACTTCCTCCTAGTAGTAAGATAACTACTCCTAGAACTGCAAATTTTTTCTTTTTGCTTGTGATTATGGAATATAACATATTTCCATACTTTTTTATAAATGGATTATCAAGGGGATTTTCTTTTCCCTTAATTAATTTATAGGAAATTGCTCCTGTAAAGATAATGGCAAATGTCCAAGCAAGTATATTTGTATTTATAATTCCCTCATGCTTATCTTTAAATGAAAGCATAGAAAGAACAAATACGGATATAATAGATATTCCTTTTATGGCCATATCTATTATAGGTTTATTTTTTCTACCCTCTTTTACATGGTTTTTTAAAAATACAGAACTTAAAGCTGGTGTTACGGTTATGGCAATAAAAAATGATGCAGCTAATGCGGATATAACTGTTATAGGAATCCATTTAAGCCAATATCCATACAGTCCTGAAGTTATTGCCATAGGTAAAAATGCAGCTAATGTAGTAAGTGTTGCTGATAGTATTGCTGGTGCTACTTGGTTTGTAGCAGCCTTTGCTGCATCCTTAGGGCTTGCTCCCTTCATCTTAAGCCTATCTATATTTTCCATAACTACAATACCATTATCCACAAGCATCCCTACTGCTAGTATCATAGAAAAGAGTACCATAGTATTGATGGAAGCTCCCGAATTTTTAAGTACTATTGTAGATCCTAAAAGTGCTAATGGAATAACTGTAGCTACTACCAAAGATTCTGATAATCCTATAAA
Source organism: Anaeromicrobium sp. (assembly GCF_025210435.1). Classification (GTDB taxonomy): domain Bacteria; phylum Bacillota; class Clostridia; order Peptostreptococcales; family Thermotaleaceae; genus Anaeromicrobium. Next base: position 30,215 of record NZ_JAOART010000118.1, on the reverse strand, counting down.
TATATATAAAACGATTATAACTAGAAACAATCCTGATTTAGCATTATCAAATACATCTCCCAGATTTCGTTCTATTTCTTCTGCTAAATCCATAGTTATATGTGTCTCCATCTCCTTTGGATAAACAGATCCTTTGCCATCCTTTAATATCCTTCGCACCTCTTGTCCTATCTTTACTGCATCAGATCCTTCTTTTCTTTTGACTACTATAGTTACTGATTTTTTTACAGTAGGATTATCTGTTCCTACTCCAACAGACGTTCTAGCATCAGATTGTATTTCTTTGTATCCATCTACTACCATGCCTATGTCCTTTATATATAAGGGTCCAGTTCCCGTGTATGAGACAACTACATTTTCCATATCTTCTACGCGCTTAAACTTACCTATTGTTCTTACGTTATACTTTTTATTATCTAGATATATATTTCCTCCTGGTATAGTCGTATTGCTAGTCTTGAGTGCATCTCCTATCTGCTCTACTCTCATGTTATATGCTGCTAGCTTATGGGGGTCTATAATTACCTTTATCTCCCTCTCTAGTCCACCATATACATCCACATTAGATACGTCTTTAATCTTTTTTATTTCATCTTTTATTCTATCAGCAGAATTTTTAAGTTCTACATAATCATCTATTCCTGTTAAATTAAGAATAAGTACATATTCATTACCCGTTTCCATTTCACTTATATAGGAATCATCTGCATCGTCAGGAATACTAGATTTTGCTTCTGATACCTTATCCTTTACTTCATTTTTCATCTTTTCCATGTCCACACCCATATCAAAGCTTATGTCAATGCTAGAATAACCTAATGCTGATGTGGATTTTAAACTCTTTATACCTTCTATCTCACTGATTCTACTTTCTAATTCATCCGTAACTAAGTTTTCTATTTCCTCCGGAGATGCCCCTGTATATGTTGTAGTTATATTAATATAAGGAAGTCTTATCTCTGGATTGATTTCTTTAGGCATTTGAGAAAAAGATAGCCATCCTAAGTACATAACAAGAATGATTAGGAGAAGCATAATCCTTGGTCTCTCTATAAATAAACAGGCCCATTTACCGAGAATATTTTTTTCATCATGAAGTTCTGGTATATAACTATGGTGATCCTTTTGGTCTTTCATCCTCTGTCTCCTTTCTAATTTAGATATTACAGAATTTAATATCAGGATTATTTTACCATATTTTTTAATAAAATGTATGATTCTAAACTTTTTTTAATGTTATGTTAAGGCTCATAAAATATTTCTCAACAAAGAGTACATGGAATTAATCTTTAAAGAACATTAAAAAAAGTATCTGGACTAAGGCATATTCAAAAAATAAATTAGTCATTTTACTGGTTATTTGAATTATTTTCTTCGTTATGGATCCCTTACATATGTTTAATATGCTCACTCACCATGCCTTGAAAATAATTGGAATTTCTCAGAGAACTGACTAATTTATTTCTTTCATATGCCTAATGCAAATACTTTAATCTTTCATATATAATACTTTACCCACTCTAATCCATGGGGTAGTACTATCCCTAGTATATAATTTTAAAATATGAATCTATCATAATTCTATCAACTAAATCTTCTTTACTAAACGAATCAAATTGTAATTTAATATCTGATTCTCCTGTGTAGTAAACTTTTATATTCCCTTCAGTTGAGCTATTTAAAATATCTATCATTTTTGTTCTATCAGTTAGTATATTTTCAATATACATTTTATACAATAAAGTAGCTGTTGTTAATTGATAGGGCTCTTTTTTATCATGATGTTTATATATGTAATCATTTAAACTAATAATATTTGTTCTTGAATTTAAATCATTACTAAAGAAAATACACTTACCTATAGGTATTTTAGTTAAAATAATAAAACATATAAACATTAATTCCTCACCTAAATTATCTTTTGACTCTTTCATAGATCTAGCAAATGTGAAAAAATCACTATAAAGTTCTTTATGCCCTGGATTTTTTCCTATTAATTTTTTCAAATGATTTTCTTGAATAAGCTTTTTTATTTCATATATTGTTCCTTTAAATTTACTAATCTCATTAATAGCAAAACCTAATAGTTTATTTGCATTTTCATTATTAATATTAATAACTGCATTTAAACAATGTAGTATGAATTCTTCATCTAATAAAATAATTTTTATATTAGAATCATGTAATTCTTTTAAATAATTTAGTTGTACAGTGTGAATTTTATTATCTTCTGAGGAACTTAATTCCATTAGGACAGTTCTAGTTAATATGATAGTAGCATGTTTGTTCTTCAAAAAGTTTATAATATAATTTCTATTTAGAGTATCTGAATGGGTTATTAAAGAACATGTATCATAAAAGAAGTACTTTTCACCAGTAATAAAATGATTAATGATATCCTGTTTTTCTGTTACAAAATAGTCCTGTATTTCATAAAAATTTATTGGTATTTCTTTATATGTTTTCATCTATTATTCGTATTTCCTCATACATTTTTTTTAATCTCTCAACTATTTTGTAATAATTATATTCAGACATGAATTGATTTTTTATTAAATCTTTTCCTTCCTTCTCAATCATATTAAAAACATGGCTCATCTCATCATTTAGGGTAGGGGTAATTATTTCGGTGTTAATCCATAGTTTTTCTAATTTCTTTTTCAAATCATCTTTTTTTATTTCCAATAAAGGTTTAACTTCATTTATATCTTTAAGAATGTCTAATTCAAATAACCTTATTAACACGGATACAAAAGTAGAATCAAAATAATTCATTAGCTTTAAAACAATATCTTCTGTAGATAAATCTTCTGATTTATATAATCTATATATTTTATTAAATTCCACCTTTGGCATTAATAAATTTGCAGCAAACAAATTAGCCTTACGCTCATTTTCATCAGTTGTATAATCATTATTAAAATATACTTCTCTTTTTTCATTAATATAATTGGTAGACCCTTTTAAAACATGATAAATATCATGACAAAAGGCAAAATACATTTTATTTCTAGGTTGATTAGAATTAAGAAGCAAATAATTACTATACGTAGTATTTAAAAAAACCGCTCCAAAATCATCATATTTCATTGGAATTTCTATAATCATAACATTTAATTTTCTTCCTATTTCTTTCATCAATTTAGGAATATCTCCCTTACAATTAACTGTATCATAGAATTCATCTAAAGTTTCTTCAACGTCTGTATAGTGCAATCTATTATTAATAACTATTTCTTTAAATTTTCTAAATTCCATTATCTAATACCTCTGATATGTCAAGAGCATTCTTATTAAGTTTGTCTTTAACACCTAAAACAGCATCTATATGTTCTATAAAATCAAATATGAGATTTGCAAAATTCTCCTTTTCCCTAGTTGGTGTCCCCATATAAAATGCAATGGACGTTGATTCTTCATACTCAACGGTATTTACTACTATATCATCATTTAAGAAATCAATTATATTTTTATCTAAAGCCAATGCAATTTTTTTCATATCTTCTTGTAAAATATCTTGTTTTCCATTTAATAATCGTGAAAGTTTATTTTTTTCTATATTGGATTTCAAAGAAATAAAACTTTGCTTAATTCCATGATATTTTATATATTTATTAACATTTTTAACAAAATTATTCATAAAAACATCTCCTCTCATTTATATTGTATCATTTTATGATACTTATATACAATCAAAACTTCTAGTTTCATATTTTTGTTGATATATATTATGATTTATATCATTTTTTGATATTAAAACCTATTATCTTTATATACCTGCCCCTCAAAGAACATGAAACACAATGATAATTCTATTTATAAAATAATAAAAAACCTGAATGGTATTAAAATGTACCATATAGAGTAGACAATAAAATATTCTATTAAAAATAGATTTTTATTTGTATTTATTGATATAATAATTAATAAATGAGGTAATCTTATGCCAGTAATAACAAGGTTTTATGGGATTCTCATAAAATGTATTTTAATGATCATCTTCCACCACATTTTCATGCTATATATGGAGAATACAATGGACTATTTGACTTAAATACTTTAGAAATGTTAGAAGGAGATCTTCCTAATAGAGCTCATAAATTGATACAAGAATGGGCTAAGTTCCACGAAAAAGAGTTAAAAGAAATGTGGTAAACACAAGAATTTTAAAAAATAGAAGGATTACAATAGGAGTGATCTAATGCATCCGAGAATAAAAGATGTAAAACCTTTAGAGAACTATATTCTTCTAGTAACTTTTGATACTAAAATCAAAAAATATGATATGAAAAATTGGTTTAATCATAAAAACTTTAAAATTTTGAAAGATAAAATCATATTTAATATGGTTCAAGTTGATGTTGGTGGTTATGGCATTAGTTGGAATGATGAAGTTGATTTATAGATAAGCAATTTTAGGATTAAAAATTTTATTCCTATCAAATAAACTACTATTTTATTTATCCAAATATAATAAACACATGTTATTTTTAGAGTCTAAATTCTTTATATATAACAAAGACTCTAAACTAAACCGAATGACCTTTGACCTATGATACTTAAATTAGGGGCCTGGTGAAAAACTCACCCAGGATTATAAGTTGTGATCCATAAACTCCCATTTCATCGTCAAAGATTGTATTTCTAAGTCTTAACTTACACATGTCTTCTTCACTAGCTTCCACGTTTTCATTTGTTGTATATGAATATACACTCTTTTTATCTAAAAGTTATTATAAAAAATGTTAATAAATCTTAAGAATTTCAATGCCTATTTCTTTATATTTTTCATTTAATATTATATTAAATAAAAGCTATGGAGGATTGAACATGAAAAGATTATCATTCATTTTACAATATATATTAAAACCTAAGACTGTAGGAGCCATACTTCCAAGTTCTACCTATTTGGCAAATAGAATGATGGAAGGTATAGACTTTCATAATGCTAGATATATTGTAGAATATGGGCCAGGGACAGGGGTCTTTACAGATAAATTACTTAAAAGAAGAACAAAAGATACTTTAATTATACTCTTAGAATATAACCATGAATTTTATCTTACATTAAAAGAAAAATATAAGAATGAAGAAAATCTATATATTATAAATGATTCGGCTGAAAATATAGATATACACCTAAAAAAACATGATATTCCTTATGTAGACTATGTAATCTCAGGACTACCCTTTGCTAGTTTACCAGAGAAGGTATCATCTGAAATTTTAGCCAAAACAAAATTAGTACTAAGAAAGGGCGGAAAGTTTACTACTTTTCAGTACACTCTATTTAAGAAGGATTTTATAAGTATGTTTTTTAAAAATATACACATTGAAAGGGAATTAATAAATATGCCACCAGCCTATGTATTTATTTGTAAACATTAAGAGAGGAGGAATAATTTTATGAAGATTAATAAGAAATATTTTATTGTTATTATATGGATTGTAGTAATTTATTTTATTAAAAAAAATAATATAATATCATTAGATACAGAAATACTAAAAAAATATATAAGTATAAATGAAAAAAAACAAATATTATTATTTATGGCACTATGGGTAATTAGACTATTGTTCCTTATACCAGGGGTAACTCTTATGATTCTAGGGGGATTATTTCTAGGCCCCATGAAAGGATTCTTAGTATCTATGGCAGGAATGATTTTAAGTGAAACTATAGTATATCTGTTTGCAAAGACAGTTTTCAATTCAAAGGTAAAGGATATGATTAATAATAAATATCAAGAACTCTCTCTCTTAATAAAAAAATATAATTACGGATTTTTAGCTTTAGGAATACTTTGTCCTATAGCTCCAACTGATGTTATCTGCTTTTTATCGGCTTCGGCAGAAAGAAATTATATAAAATATATGTTCACTATAATCATAGCAAATCTGCCTATAATATTATTATGTAGTTATATTGGTATAGATTATAAAGAAAATATATATGGAGTTACATTAATGCTTGTGTCCACTAGTATGATTATATTTTACTCTTTAAAAACTTGGTACCATATGAAAAATAATATACTAATCAATGAATTATAAAGTTAAATTTAAATAATTAGGCAAGGGGATTACTGCTATTAACCCTATCTTGCTCTCTACCATACATTTAATAAATACAGTGTCTCCAATTCTATTGATTTTGTCTTCTTTATAAATTCCACCAAACTTCATCAAGTTAACATTTAAAATATGTTTCTATTTAAATATATTATTCCTTGTATAATATGTACTGACAAAATATTTCTCAACAAACTGAAATAATCCTGGGTAAAATTCTCACCCAGGATTATTTCTTTTATATTAGGCATATTCAAAAAATAAATTAGTCATTTCACTGGTTATTTAAAATATTTTCTTCGTTATGGAATCGCTTACATATGTTCAATATGCTCGCTCACCATGCCTTGAAAATAATCCAAATCCCTCAGAAAATTGACTAGTTTATTTTTTTCATATGCCTTATTTAACTAAAGAAGTTCTCTTTCTTAACTTAACCTTTGGCTCACGTGGTAGGCCGAATAATGGTATGAATCTATCCCAACCAGTGAAGGTTAATATTAACATGGACCCTACTGCTATGTAGGCCATAAAGTTGTATCTTATAATATCCGTTGGAACAAAACTATGAAGAGGATATACCGCTTTTGCTATGGCCACATAGAATAATACGAAACAGTGCCAAGGAATAAGTTGTGATCCATAAACTCCCATTGCATCGGCAAAGGTTGCATTTCTAAGTCTTAAATTATACATGTCTTCTTCACTAGCTTCCACGTTTTCATCAGTTATGGTTTTCATAATAGGACTTATTGTTACTATTTCTGCCGTTTCATCTCCTAATGCAGCATTACCTATTAAACATAATAGTGCATTACAGCACATTAACTGTCTCACATTTCTAGCCATAGATACTATTGTCTTAGATATAGGTTCAAAGGCCTTCATGCTATTCATTATTCCTCCAAATGCAGCTACCCACATCATCATTACTATGGACCAACTACCTGCATCTGAAAAACCTGTATATATTAGTTCTAAAAATCCATTTAAAGATTCCACTGTTCCAGCAACTGTTCCTAATATTAGGGATGATACTATTCCAGCTCCTAAACAAATCATAGTTTGGAATCCTTTAACAGCCATACCTATAACTATGATAAGAGGTATTATCATATAAAATGGTACACCTGCCTGAACTTGCTCTAGTAAAGTTACTGCTGATGCCCTTTGTTCTGCTAATGAAGCCCATGCTTCTGGAGGAATTTGATTTATTGCTTCTGTGGCATTTCCCACTGTTGAAGGAAGACCCATAATATTTCCTGTTATGAATATTACAATGGCTGTTAATATTAAACATAAACCAGACCAAGGACCTTGATGTCTAACTCTGTGTATAATCTCTACTTGTTGTAATCCAGAACTTAACACGGTTGTATCAGATATAAGACCAATATTATCTCCAAAACATGCTCCACCAGCTATGGATGCCACTGTTAATAATATATCTCCACCTACTATATGGTTTAACCATAAAAATACAGGAGCACAGGCTGCAAAGGTTCCCCAACTAGTTCCCGTTGCAATTGATAATATACATGTAACTATAAATCCAACTACTGCCACACTCTTTGCTGTTACTCCCATCTTTAAAGACATGATAATGATGGAAGCTCCAACACCTGTAGCCATAAAGGACTCTGCCAAACCATAAGCAAACATAAGAATAAAAAATACAATTACGATTTCTCTCACATTGTTTAAAGCCAAATCCAATATTTTCTTAAAAGAATACTTTTCCGTGGCCATTGCAATTAAAACAGCAACTATAGTGGCCATTGGTGCTGCCAATAATACGTCCATTCCACTTATCATAAGTCCTGCCAGTACAAATATAGGTGATATCTTTAATAATGCCATAATTCATCCTCCCTTTTTATTTATATATATAAATAACCTATAGCATATATGACACATTTACATCTCCTAAATACCACTTTTAAAATTTTACTAGATACATGGTGTATTCACCATATCCAATAGTTATTCTCATATATCCACTTAAACTTTTATCTACTTCTTCATTCCCCATGTCCACCATCAAGGGACGTCCTTGTAAAGACTTTATCTTCTCCCGTGTGCTCACTACTATAATATTATTTTTCCCCACATACTCAATAACAGAAGGACTTATTTGATGGTTTCCCCTTCCTAATATGTATCCTTGGCCTCCCGTTGGAGTTAATATTAACTTGCACTTCCTACCCTTTATTTCTTTTAGTATTTCTTTTTCTGTAACATCATTCTTTACTATATTTTTATTCATTACCAAATCTACCCCTAATAGGGAATTAGGCAGATTTAAATTCTCCATGATTGCCCTTGTGGTAGTTCCTGGACCTATTATGTACAATATATCTTCTTCCATATTATCTATAATTTCTAATCCTATTAGATTTTGATTTGCCCTTTCACTAAGGGGTGATGGTGCCTTTCTATTTTGTGTGAAGTTCTTTTCATAAGGTATATTAAGATATCCATATAATTGGGTATTCACTATGCCCCTTCGATAAGCATCCTCATCAATATCTAAAACTTCCACTTCATTTACTTCTTTTATTTTTCCATTTATATATTTCCTTACTAATTCACCAGCTTTTTTAGGATTCTTTGCATATACAGGAGAATGTATCTTTACTCCTGCAGGAATACCTATGGTCACACAATGGAGTCCAACACCATTGAATATGTCCCTAGCCGTTCCATCTCCACCGGCAAATATTAGTATATCTATATTTTCCTTCATAATTTCCCTAGCTGCTTTTATTGTATCTTCAGAAGATGTGTTTAACTTTGAACTCCTATAAACAGTTTTAGTATTAAATCCAAATTCCTTTCCTACACTTTCTCCCATTTCACCATAAGCCGTCACTAATTGGATACTATCTTTCATATGAACTAACTCTATTAGGGCTTTTTTTGCCCTTTTAGGTGCCTGGGGGATGGCCCCAAGCTCTATGGCCCTTTGTACCATCCCGTCAGTACCTTTTAATCCAACTCTCCCACCCATACCTGCAATGGGATTTATTATTAATCCTATCTTTTTCAATTTTTCTATCCCTTACTCATTTGAAGTCTTTCTTAGATAAGTTCTCCAAGATAATGCCCATTCACTAGGATCATCTAAACTAGATTCATCCACTTGGTGACACACACTACTATGGGGTGCAGTTTTTACTATTTCAGGATTTTCGTAACACTCTTTAAATATGTGTTCTAATGTGGCAATATACTCATCTAAATCTTCCTTAGATGGAGTTTCTGTAGGCTCTAATGTTATTGGCTCTGGAATATGATAAGGATGGTGACTAGTCCAGTAGTGCATTCCAAAGTCCATCATTCTACGTTGAATATCCCCTGTAGTAACACCCGTATCCTTAGTTAATTTTTCAATAGTATATCTAACCTGTTCAATTCTTTGCTTTCCTCTAATATAAGGAGCATCTACACAATCAATATTCATTAACTTACTAAATAGATAGTTATTATTAAGTACGGCTATCTTAGCAACTTCATATAATCCTTCTGCTCCAAGGCTTCTTATCCATGAATAAGCTTTAAGTATTACAGGGGCCACACCTAAGAACATTCTCACCTTCCCTATACTATATTCCTCATCTAAAAGATCATAGCTCAACTTATATTTACCTTCACTCTTTTCTACTAAAGGTCCTGGTAAATATTTTACTAATTTCTCCACTACTCCTGTGGCTCCTGATGCAGGTCCACCACAACCATGTGGTGTTGAGAAGGTCTTATGTAGATTAAAGAAACACATATCAAATCCTGCTTCTTTAGCCCTCGTTACACCTAATAATCCATTTGCATTAGCCTGATCATATCCACAAAGGCCATCGTATTCATGAACTAAGGACGTGAACTCTTTAACCCTTGGATTATATACTCCCGTATCCTCTGGATTTGCCACTATAAATCCTGCCGTTCTTTCATTTACGGCAGCCCTAAATGCCTCAAAGTCTGGATATCCATTTTCATCTGGATGAATATATATTATCTTATATCCCTTAACAGCTGGTGCTGCTGCATCAGATGGATGAGAATATATGGTAGTTATTATTTCATCCTTTGTCTTATGATTACCCTTATCTTCATGATACTTTCTAATGATAGAAGCCATGGCTAGTATCCCTTGACTTCCTCCTCCTGGTTGAAATGTGAATCTACTCATGCCAGATATTTCTCTCATGTATTCATCTGTACTATGGATAATCTCTAACATTCCCTGTACAGTAGATTCATCTTGAAGAGGATGTAGTTCTGTTATTTGAGGCATTCTTGCAAATTGTTCATTTATTTTAGGACTATACTTTACCGTACAAGTTCCTTGACCTATTTCTATATTCACATCTGCACCTAAAGTTTGCTGCGATAATCTCATGTAATGTCTTAGTACTCTAGATTGAGATATTTCAGGTAAGTTAACTGGCTCCTTTCTTAACATACCCTTAGGTAATTTTGAAGTACACTCTCCCACCCTATCTTTTATTTCATCAGAAACTTCTGGAACTAAAATACCCCTTTCACCTTTTTTACTTAACTCATATATTATTGGCTCATCCCATTTTGCTTGATGGAAGTTCCTAACCTTATAGTTTCTATCTATTCTCTTCATTCATATTCACCTCTCTTATTTTGTCTTAGCATCCTTCAACAATTTCTTTTATTCCATTTACCAATCTATCTATATCTTCTTTAGTATGGATTTCTGTCACACAATAAAGGGCACATTCACCTAATTCTTTAAAGTCTTTAGATAAATCCTTACCACCAAAGATTTCTTTCTTTAATAATTCCCTATTTATTTCATCTACAGTTTTACCCGTTCCATTAAAGTCTACTACAAATTCTTTAAATGATATGGAGTTAAAGTAAGATCCTTTTACACCTTTTATTTCATTTATTTTTTCTATGGCATATTGACTCCTTTGTAGTATGCCTTCTCCTAGTTCTCTCATACCCACAGGTCCCATTGTGGCTAAATATACACCAGCTGTAATACCCCATAGGGCCGATTGAGTTCCTACATATTCTTTTCCATGTTCCCTATGGTGACCAAAGGAAGTTCTATCATAGGCCACATCACCAAATCCATATTCACCTTCAACATTAGTAGGTGCTATACCAAATAATCTAGATGGAAATTCCATTACATATTTTTCTTCATCCCTAGTTGCCATGAATCCAGACTGGCCACCACCATAATTCATATGTATTCCTAAGGGTTGTAGATCTCCACAAACTATATCTGCTCCATACTTAGATGGAGGTATTAATAGTCCTAAGGAACTTGGGTCTACTCCAACTACACTAATAGCACCTACACCATGGGCTATCTTTGATATTTCATCTCCATTTGGTTCTATTACTCCTAAGAATGTGGGATTTTCAAAGTATACAGCAGCCGTATTATCTGAAACTTTATTCTTTAAATCCTCTAGGTTCATGTATCCTGTTTCTCTATCATAGTCCACCTCTATAAGGTTTATATCTGGTGAACAATAGTTTTTAATGATTAGGAATTTTTCCTTATCTAATACTTTAGGAATTAAAACTTCCTTTCTTCCACTCATTCTACTAGCCATTCTTATGGATGTGGCACTGGCCTGAGGACCATCCATAGTAGGTACGTTTACCACATCCATATCTACTAATTCTCCCACCATGCTTTCATATTCAAATAATGATTGGAATCTACCATGATCATTATATGGTTCTCCACCATAGGCAGTTAAAAATTCTCCCCTAGAGTTTATTTCATCACATATGGCAGGAACATAGTGTTGAGCACACCCAGCTCCTATAAAGTTTAGATAATCATTACAACTTTTATTTTTCTTTAATATTCTCTCCACATGTCTCTTTAATTCATACTCTGATTTAAATGGCTTTGGTAATTTCATATTCTCTTTTAACTTTAAACTCTCTGGTACTTCATCATGTAACTCTTCTAAACTATTTAGTCCAATTTCCTTTAACATTTCATTTTGAATTTCCAAATCTGAATTTGGAATATATGGATGATTTTTAAAACCTTTCATTGCCATAAGCCCTCCTCCTTATATGTAAGGCATATGAAAGAAATAAACTAGTCAGTTCTCTGAGGGATTTGGATTATTTTCAAGGCATGGTGAGCGACCATATTAAACATATGTAAGCGATTCCATAACGAAGAAAATAATTCAAATAACCAGTGAAATGACTAATTTATTTTTTTGAATATGCCTAAACCTTATAATCTAAGCAATTCCTCCACCATCTACAACTAATGCACTTCCCGTTACCCAACTAGATAAATCACTACATAAGAACAACACTGCATTAGCTATATCTTCAGGCATACCTATCCTTGCCAATGGTCTATCTGTTCCACAATCTTTTAAGTAGCTTTCTTCACTCTCTGCATCTTTCACAAATCCCGTTTGCACTCCCTCATCCCTTAACATGGCCGTATCTGTATCTCCTGGATTAACACTATTTACCCTGATTTTGTCCTTACCATGGTCTATTGCCATAGCTCTAGTTAAATTTACAATGCCCCCTTTAACAGCGCAGTAGGCAGCAGCATCGTCTCCACCTTTTAGACCCCATCCAGATCCTGTATTTATAATACTTCCACCACCATTTTGTGCCATTATAGGGATAATAAATTTAGATAACAAATATGTACCCTTAAGACCTACATTAATTACGAAGTCCCATTCGTGTTCTTCTAATTCAACCACATTCTTTCTAACAGTTACCCCTGCATTATTAAATAATATATCTATTTTTCCAAACTTCTCTTTTATTTTATTTACAGTATTTTTTACATTTTCCTGGCTTGTTACATCACATTTAAAAAATTCTGCACATCCACCACCACTATTAATTTTTTCTGCTTCTTCTTTCCCCTTTTCATTCACATCAATCATAGCTATTTTTGCTCCATGTTCTGATAATAGCTTTACTGTTCCTAGACCTATTCCAGATGTAGCTCCAGATATGACAGCAACTTTTCCCTCTAAAGATAACTTATCCATTTTCTTTTCCATAGCCTTTGCCCCCTGTTCATAAAAATGAATTTTTCTATTTTATAAAGATTTAACTTTTCTTCCCTTGCCATTTATATTAAGCATTTTTTGTGCCAATTACTTTCTGTGTTTATCTTGTCTACTATTTTTATGTGGCTAAGTCTTTAAATATGCTATTATAATATTTTATTTATTACTTATATTTTTTCCATATTGTTTTCCATTTGCCAATTGGTCATTATATTCTGTCAATTCCATAACCATTTTTGATGTAAATAGTAAATTAATCACATGTACAGACTCTTATCTAAAGCATAAAGGCGAAACAGTTCATGCTTCCTTTATTGAAGAAGTTTTATCTAAAGGCAAAATATTAGTCAATACTCCTGGTTCAATGAAACATTGTATAGGTTATAGATTTAAAGAAAACTGCTGCCTTCAAAGAGCTACACATAGGATTATAGATTTATTGGTTTTAAATTTGTTTTATACAGTAACTTGCCTATAAGGGAAAATATATTGAAAATCTTTGGAACCCTGGAACGTCACAACATCCTATGCTACTTCAACATGACACATGAACCTATATACGAAGATTCACACTTTCGCTTGTGACAAGGACTGGGGTGGAAAAGATTTTCAATATATTTTCCTGAAATAGGCCCGCATAAAGCAAGTTTATACACCAGAAATCTATAAGGACCTTATATAGAAAGATTAAAGATTTATAAACTATAAAAAAGCACTGATATCAGTGCTTTTTTTATTAAATTTATGCAGTTTTATTCTCTGCTTGCTTTTTTTCAATTCTCTTACATAATAGGTGACTAATTATAAATCCTGTAACCGCAAAACATAATTGGATCATATATATCCTATTGTAAGCTATGGAAGGATCATATTTATCTATCATAGAACCATAAGTAGCATAGGCCCAAAACATAGGTGAATATCCTAAAAATGCTGCCACAGACATGGCTGAACCACTCACTGCCTTTGGCATATTTAATTCTCCTATGGGAGCATAATATACACCCCTTAACATATAGCATAATATGGTTATACCCATAAGTATAATTAATGCTGGTATCATGAATGCCTCTTTTTTTGGTACAATTATTATCATTCCTAAAAATATAATTGTAACACCTAGAGCTAATCTCATAAAATGAGTAGATGATTTAAACTTATTATCCCCAATAAGACCTGCTAATGGACTGGATATCATCCTTGTTACAGATGTGTTAACAAGACCGAATATGGCAACCATGCCCACGGGTATATGATATACATTTTGTAAAAATGGTAAAAAATATGTTAATCCTATATATATAGTATAAATCCCACCGGCTGTAATTCCTACAAACCAAACTTCTGGCATTGATAAAACTTTGATCAATCCTTTTAATGCTAGTTTATTTTTTTCTTTTGCCGTTTCTGCCTTTATATATATCTCTTCTGGTAATATAACCCAAGTTATTATGGCCATTATAATTATTAATGCTGAATCAACACCTAATGCCACTTTTACCCCTAGTACACTTTGACCCACTACTGAAAAAATCAGTATGGCCAGACCATTAGTTGCAAATTCAGTACCACCACGAACTAGTTCTAATGCACCAAAGGCTGTTCCCTGTTTGTCATCAGGTGCTATAGTTCTAATACTCTTTAACACAGCTGCCCAGTAAAAGGCTTCTTGAGTCAATCCAAATAAGGCAAACACCATGAGTGCTCCATTGTATGAAGGAGCTATTGCAAGATAAAATCCACAAATTCCTGTTATAAATAAATTGATAGATAATAGCTTTCTATTTGAAAATCTATCTTGAAACCATCCACCAGGAACATACATAATAGTAGATACAATACCTATTAGACTAAGTAAAAATCCAAGTTGAGCATTATTTACTCCCAATGCTTCTTTAAATGGTTCGTACAACACACTCCTAATAGAATTTATAGCATACATTAGCTGACTTCCAACTGCTACTACCATAAAGTGCAATAAGGTTTTCTTATCAAAGTTTAGCTTTCTAATTATATTCATTAGATACACTCCTTTTATATTTTTCCTTTATGCCTTCTCATATATATCTAATAGTCTCATCCCTGCCTTATAAGCCCTATCTAAAAAAGCTTTTTCATCCTTCTCTCTAAGGGATAATTCCATTGTAAGGGGTAATTTATAGGGTGAATCTTTTATTATTTTAATAAGTTCATGCCAATTAATATCTCCTTCAAAGGGAATCATATGAAGGTCATTTTTTACTGTGGATAAGTCATTTTCTAATTCTTCCTTTGTAGCGCCCCTATTATCATTTAAATGAAGACCTATTAATCTATCTAAATATCTTCTCACTAGTTGGAATGGGTCTTCTCCATTCATAATAAGGCCATGGCCTGAATCAAAACAAAAACCTAAAAACTCCTTATCATATCTACTAAATAACATATCAAATTGTTCTATCTGCCACTTGTTAGGGGTTCCTATTAAATTTTCTATTCCTATTTTCACTCCCATATTTATGCAATAGTCCTTCAACTCATCTAAAGATTTAAACACTTGACTATAGTAGATATCTTTAAATTCCTGGGATTCCTCCATAGATTTCCAGGGTAATTGCATGTGTATTACCACTTCTTTAGCTCCTATAATAGATGCTAAATCTACTCTATTTTTAATAAGTTCTACTCCAGCTTTCCTATTGTACTCATTAACAGATGTATAATCCTTTCTATTATCATGTTCATTTCGATGTTTATATCTGCCCTCTATATCAAGTCTTACACCTCCTTCTGAACCATGAATTCCCTTCACTTTTAAGTTATACTTATCTATTAAGTCTTTTATTTGAAGCATTTCCTCTTTTGAATAAATATAGTTACCTTGCCATTCATGAACCCAATGTATAAAATTAAATCCTGCATTGGAAATATTTTTTAATACATCTTCTAAATGTGATATATTAGGTTCTTCTCCCTTATAATCTGTAGCAAAAGCAATCATATTTTCCCCTCCTCTTTTAATGAAATCAAGAAATCGATTTCCTAATATATATACTAAAGCATCCATTGATTTTTTTTAATGGATAAATTAAAGTAATTTTGTGTAAAAAAATAAAGCTAAGTTCTTACCTTAGCTTCACTGTTTATTTAGTTCTATTTTTATGTGTTTTAAAGCTTCTTTAGGAGTATACTCTCCCTGTTCCACCTTTTGTACACATTTAAAATATATATGGGAATAATCATAATATTTATTATTGTTAGGAAGGAAAGTGGTATAATCAAGCATATATAATATAGAATTTAAAAATTCATTATTTTTTATAGATTTATCCTTTGCACTCCTTTTATTAATGGGCAAATGATATGTTTTTATATCGTGATTAACTTGATATTTAGGTTTTGAAACTTCCTTTAACAATTGTATAATCTCATTTTTATATTTGCTTTTATTAGATATGGTATATACAATAGGATGAGAAATAGTTATGGGTTTTTCTCCTTTTTTTGTAGATGGGATTAACATAACTCCGAATTTGTCCATGATCTCATCGTAAGAAGCACCTCCATCATTTATTAAATCAAACATGCCATAGGACCCGCCATACCAAAATAACACTTCATCATTTAAAACCATATCATATATTTCATTCCAACTTTTATAACTATTATCCATGGGAGTTATTTTTTTATTTTGAGCATTATCATAAAAATATTCTAAACTTTTTTTAAGATTATTTTCATTAAAAATAACCTGCTTATCCTCTATTGAATATGAGTCAAAATTTTTAGCCATCATGTAAAAGAATTGTCCATTAGTGGGCCTGTGTAAAATACCCCATGTACATATTTTTTCATTTATAGCTCTTTTAGCTAAATTAGTCATATCTTCTAATATAAATTCTCCACGAAGGACCCTTTCTGGTAAGTCATGAATCTCTTCATTAGACCATCCTAGTTTTCTTAGTTTATCTTTATTATAAAATATAAGCTCCACATCTACATCTTGAATGGCTGCCCAAATATTGTCTTGCCATTTTACTGATTTCCACAGAGTGGTGAATACATCCTTATATTCACTAGCTTCTTTTAGCTCATTTAAATTATATATATATCCATCCTTAGCTAGCCATGCTATATTTTCATGGCCTGTTATATATATATCCGGTTCTTGGTCTTTATTATAGCGATCTATAAACTCTTTTTTATATTTTTCCCATGAACCTATGTGATTTTCTGATTCTACAAAGATCCTTTTATCTTGTCCTTTAGCTTTAAATTTTTTATTTAATTGTTCACTGGCCTTTACTAAATTATCTATCCTAGTATTTTCAGCTCCAAAGGTAAAAGCTTTTATTTTTATAGTATTTTCACTTGAACTACCTGTCCCTCTAGGGACAGTTATTATTAATAAAATTATAATAAATATTATTCCTAATTTTATGACTTTTCTATCCATAAAAACAGCTTCGCTCCTTATTTCTTCCTATAGATTTCGTGGTTTTAAAATTATTTTATATATTAACTTGCCTATAAGGGAAAATCTATAATAGATTTTCATCTAACAATTCTTATAATATAATCTATTGCCTACATTGTATTATAATGCTAAAATAATCCTGTAATTGTAAATATTTTACTTTAATCTTTTAAGGGGGAGTTTTATTAATTGAATAATTTATTTAATAAGTTTTATAAAAAGAAACATTCCATATACAGCCAGATCATAAAAAGTCAACTTATATTATCCACACTTCCTATAATTTTTGTATATCTTTGTTCTTATTCTTTAATTTACTATATATCCATAAATAAAAATACTCAATATCTAGATGAAAACGCCTTACGCATAAACAAGGAAATTGACAATTATTTTCAAATAGCCATTAATTCATATGACATTTTAAATTCAAATCAAGAACTTAGACGTTTCTTAGTATCTGAGAACAGATTAGGATATAATAAGAAATCCAATTTGGATACAGAACAAATAAGTAAATTAAGTTATATATTTTCACCTAATGAATTTTATCAATTAGAATTGTTTGACTTAAATAAAAGAATCATAACTGATACTAAAATGAAAAGTACTCCCACTATTAATGAATTTTGGTATGAGGACTTTGTTAACAAAAGCCTCACTAATCACATCTATTTTTATGAATTTGAACATACACCTACTTTAACATATATTGTAGGCCTTTATAACTTTACAGAAAGTAAATTAATAGGTTTTACTAAATTTAATTTCGACTATTACCAATTTAAATCCTTTTTTAATAAGGAAATTAATCCTTCTACTAAAGTTTTAGTTCTAGACAAATTTAATAATAAAGTATATTCTTCCTTGTCCAATGGAAACTTAGAAAATTTTTTACTAAAAGTTGATTCTCATAATTTTAATAACTATATTAATGTTCATAAAAAAAAATACTTGATAAGTGTTAATACCTCTACATATACCAATTGGCAGGTTATATCCCTAATGTCCATAGATGATGAATTAAAGGAAATAGAATTATTTGGTCAAATACTTTTCTTTGCCATCATTCTTTTAATACTCATTAACATATCCATAGCTTTTAGAAACGCAAATACTATAGTTAAACCCATAAAAGATTTAATTTCATCTATAAAAAAGGCTGATACTCAAAAATTAGATTCCTACAATCAATCTAATTCTAATTTAATAGAAATTAGAGAGTTAGAACAGTCATATGAAAAATTAATGAATGAAATACAAAATCTTATTGAAAAAAATCATAAAATTAATTTACTGAGAATTGAATCCCAATTAAATGCTCTACAACAAAAGATCAATCCTCATTTTCTTTTTAACACCTTAGAATTAATTAATAGTTATGCCATCTTAGAAGATTCTCCTAATACTAGTTTAATGATTCAAAAGCTAGGAAATCTCTTTAGATACAATCTAAAGCAATCGGATATAGTAACCATAGAAAAGGAATTTGATTATATTAGAGATTATTTATTTTTGCAAAAAATCCGTTTTGATGAAGAGCTAAATGTAATTATTACCCTAAATGAGAAAATGCGTAACTATAAAATACCTAAATTAACGCTACAGCCTTTAGTTGAAAATTCTATCAAATATGGTTTCAATGATTTAGGTCATATGCAAAATACAATTACTATAGAGGCATATGAAGATAATAATAATATAGTTATATTGATTAAAGATAATGGTGTTGGAATGGACCAAAATAAGATAGATACATTAAACAAATCACTCCATGATGATATGGATAATTTCCATTCATTTGTAAATAGAAATGAACATATAGGCCTTAGAAATGTAAACTCTAGACTATGTCTCTTATATAAAATAAATCAAAGTCTTTATATAAAAAGTAGTTTATATAATGGAACTTCTATTAAATTGACTTTTCCAATATAAATATACAAAGGAGGATGGGCTATGTATAAAGTTTTAATAGTAGATGACAATAAACTCATTAGAAAAGCTTTAATCAAGCGAGTGGATTGGGAAAGTTTAAATCTTAAAGTTGTTGGTGAAAGTTCTAATGGTAAAGATGCCTTAAATCTAATTCATGATCTAACTCCTCATATAGTTATAACTGATATAAAAATGCCTCTTGAAGACGGCTTTTACTTAATACAAAATTCTAAAACCCAATATGCCTATATGGAATACATTATCATAAGCGGTTATGATGATTTTGTTTATACAAAAAAAGCCCTTTTAAATAAAGTAGTTAATTATATTTTAAAACCTATTAATACGACTGAACTGATTAATGCATTGTGTAAGGCCAAAGAGAATATAGAAAATTATTACGAAAAAAAAATACATGAAGAAAACAACTTCATTGAAGATACTTTTTCATGCCTTTTTCAAAACAAATTAAATAATGATTCCCTTATAAAATCCCTTGAATCTAGAAACTTCAAATTTTTATACAATAAATTTGTCATTTTATCCTTTAACCCTACTCACATTACAGATTACTTAAATTATAAATTTTATTTAAAGCAGGTGAAAGATGTTATTCTACTCCATGGCATTAATTCAATGAAATTTGTGGTATCTTTTCATAATCATTTATTTTTTGTTATTTTAAATAAGAACTTTATAGACGAAATTACCATCAGTAAAATTCAAGACCATATATCTAATATTTTTTCTCATACCAATGATTCCTCTAAAATGTATATGGGCCAATCCCATATATATTCCAATTCAAATTGTTTCAAATCTATGTATGAAGAAAGTATTAAAGATTTATACAAAAGGTTTATAAATGAAAAATCACTTGTTGAAACTAGAGTTTATACAAACGGAAATTTACAAACTGCCATTGAATTGGGTGTCCTTAATGATTCTTGTAAAATAGCCAAGGAGTTACTAAGAGATCCCTCTAATTTCATTTATCTTAAATCCACATTCAATACAGTTACAGCTATTATAGTTTCCATAATTTCATCACATGATTTAAATGTGGATTTAAGAGATTATAATTTTCATTGGGATAATTATTTACTTCAATTTAATAATCTAGAAGAAATTTTTCTTACTTTAGAAGAATTAATTTCAAAAATAATCACCCTTATAAAAGATAAAGCTAATAATGAAAATACAAATGCTCTTGTATTAAAATATATTAATAATAATTTTACTAGATCTTTAACTCTGAACTCTATGGGAAAGGATTTGCATTTGAATCCTATCTATATAGGTCAACTGATTAAAAAATCTACAAATATGACCTTTAATCAATATATGCATAAATTGAGAATAGATTATGCTAAGATTATTATGAAAGAAAATAAAGATTTAAAAATGAATCAGATAGCTTCTTTTATAGGTTATACTGATCCCCACTATTTTTTTCGCATATTTAAAAAAATAACCAACATGACTCCAAGGGAATTTAAAGAAAAGTCTTCTTAAAAGAAATTGTATAATTTTTATTTTAATTATGCCAAATTTTCCGTGAAATTATTATATTTAAATTAGAGCAATAAATAATTTAAATAAGGTACTACCAAATTTACTTTGATAGTACCCTTTATTTTTATCTAAATATTTTTTCTCTTATGATAGTTTGCTTTCTCTTTGGACCTACAGAAACGATCTTAACTGGAACTTCTAGAATTTCTTCTATTCTTCTTATATAGTTCTTTGCAGCCTCTGGTAATTCATCAAATGTTTCACACTTAGTAATATCTTCATGCCAACCATCTAACTCCTCATATACAGGTTCACACTTTCCAAGTACATCTAAACTTGCTGGGAAATGTTTAATAACCTTATCTCCCATTTTATATCCTGTACATATTTTAACCTTATCAAATCCAGTTAAAACATCTAATAACATGATAGAAATGGCAGTAAGACCGTTAACTCTAGCTGCATATTTAACCATAACAGCATCGAACCAACCACATCTTCTAGGTCTACCTGTAACAGTTCCAAATTCATTTCCTGCTACTCTGATCTTTTCTCCCGTTTCATTGTCCTCTTCTGTTACACAAGGTCCCTTTCCTACCCTTGTAGTATAAGCCTTTACAATTCCTAATACTTCTTCAATCATATTAGGTCCAATTCCAGCTCCTATTGGGAATCCTCCTGAAGTAGGGTGAGAACTAGTTACGTATGGGTACGTTCCTAGATCTATATCTAATAGAGTCCCTTGAGCACCTTCAAATAATACTTTTTTATCTGCTTTAACTGCATCATATACAGTTACAGTAGTATCATCTACGTACTTTCTTATCTTCTCTGCATATGCTAAATAATCTCCTACTATTTTATCCGCATCTAGCTTTTCTTCATCATAGATTTTCTCTATTATCTCATTTTTCTTTTCAATTTGAGCTCTTAATTTATCTTCAAAAGTATGGGTATCCATCATGTCGCAGATTCTTAAACCACTTCTCTCAACCTTATCCATGTAACATGGTCCGATTCCATTCTTAGTAGTTCCAATCTTGCTTTTACCCCTTTTGTTTTCAGCTAATTCATCAAGTTTCTTATGATAAGGGAATATTACATGAGCCCTATCACTGATCTTAATGTTATCTGCACTTACCCCTTGACCTTCTAAAGTTGCTACTTCCTTTAAGAAACCTTCTGGATCAAATACAACTCCATTACCTATTATGTTTATACAATCTTTATATAAAATTCCTGATGGTATTAAACGAAGAGCATATTTTTGGTCTCCAACAACTACAGTATGACCTGCATTGTTTCCACCCTGAGCTCTAACTACCACATCAGATTCTCCTGCTAAATAATCTATAATTTTTCCTTTTCCTTCGTCTCCCCATTGAGCACCAACAATTACTACTGTTGACATGTACTCCACCTACCTTTGTAGTTTTTTTAATACGAACATACACATAACATGTTATCAAATTGTATGTGTATAGTCAAATATATTTTGTGAAATTCCACATTTTTATTCGTAAGTAAAAAAGAGATGCTTAAGCATCCCTTTTATTATTCACCTTTAGCTTCAAAGTGCTTATTTAATTGCTCTACTAATTCATCTGCACTTATTCCGTGAACATTAGCAGCATCACTGATGCTCTCCATTGTAGCCCCTGGGCATCCTAAGCAGTGAAGACCAAACTTCATGAAAATTGGCGCAGTTTCTCTATCCATTTGTAAAACTTGAGCAACCCTCATATCTTTAGTTACCTTTGCCATAGTATTTCCTCCTTTAATGTATATGATTTTACATTTAATTATACCATTTTTTTGTATAAATCAAAGACTTTAATCTCATTCTAATACCATATTTTCTTGAGATATTTTTATTTCCTCATATTTTTCCTTAGTTATTTCCATATGAATGTATTTTAACAACTTACGATCCCTTTTATACCTGAAATATTTTTTATACTCTTTATACTTATCATTAGTAAATACTTCCGAGTCTTGATCTTCAAATAGTTCATACCTTTGCCCAAGGTTTTTAAATCCACAGCTTTCATAACATTTTAAAGCCCTTTCATTATATTCAGCTACCCGGAGTTTTAATTTTTTCATATTCATATTATAAAAATAATACTCCATAAACTTTAATATGGCACTTCTTCCATATTTCTTATTCATTTGAGCAGGATTCATAACTATGCCCAATTCACTACTTCTCCCAAATAATTTAATGTTTCTTATGGACATATACCCTACTATTTCCCTTTCTTTATTTTCTATAATAAAATTTCTTCTTCCCATTCTCTTCGTTCTTTCATAAAACCATCTATCACAATCCCTTTCACTCATCTGAGGAAAATTGTAGTGAAAAAAAAGAGGGTTTTCATGCTTTGTCCACTTAACCATTGCACTTACATCTTCCCTCGTCATACTCCTTATGTAAACTATCTTATCCATATTGTCCCCCCTTGATACCACTCCTATTCTGATTGTATGCCCTTTTAAATAAAAAAATACACCCTTTTATCTTTTATATTCTTATTTTCTCCCAAAAATCCCTTCTACAGATTTCATGGTTTTAAAATTTCTTTATACAGTAACTTGCCTATAAGGGAAACTATTGAAAATTTTTGGAACCCTGGAACGTCACAACATCCTATGCTACTCCAACATGACTCATGAACCTATCTACGAAGATTCACACTTTCGCTTGTAACAAGGACTGGGGTGGGAAAAATTTTCAATCTCTTTTCCTGAAGTAGGCACACCTAAAGTAAGTTTATAAATAACAAATCCATATTTAATGTTTCACGTGAAACGTTCTTTAAAATGAAAAAAAGCCCATAAATATGGGCTTTTTCTACTTTACTTCTTCTAATAAATTTCTAAATTCATGAAGATGCTTAATCTCTTCTTTTATAAGTCTTCTTAAGGTCTTTTGAGTTAATTCCTCTTTAGTATGCTTTAAAACCGTTTCATAAAATAATATGGAATCCTTCTCTGCCTGCATTCCCATTCTTATCACATCTGCAGGAGTTCTTACTAAGGAAATAGCTCCTCCTGTAACATTATTTACGTTAAATACGGAAGTCTCACTAATGGCCTTTAGATAAGCCGTTGTTTCTTCATCAAAAGAATTAACATCCTCGTTTAAAGACTTCTCTTTAACTCTCTCATATATTCTTTGGAAAGTTATCATATGCTCCATTTCCTCATCTGCTAACTGTTCAAGCATTTCTTTAACTTCTAAATCCTTAAATTTTTCTGCTGCACTTTTATAAAAATTGTATCCTGTTTCTTCAATTCCCTTTGCTATTTTTAAAACCTCTAACTCATTTAAATTAGAAAAAATCATTGTCATTCCTCCCCCATTTATTCATGATATCTGTCTAAATCAGCAAACTTTGTGAACTGACCCAACCAAGCTAACTCTACCGTTCCTGTAGAACCATTACGTTGTTTTGCTATGATAACTTCACCTATATTTTTTTTCTCCGAATCTGCATGATAATATTCATCCCTATATAAAAACATTACTATATCCGCATCCTGTTCTATGGCTCCAGATTCTCTTAAATCCGAAAGTATAGGTCTATGATCTGCTCTTAATTCAGGTGCACGAGATAACTGGGACAAGGCTATAACAGGACAGTCCATTTCCCTTGCTAATCCCTTTAATGCCCTAGATATATTAGAAATTTCCTGTTGTCTACTTTCCCCTTCACCAGTCATAAGTTGAAGATAATCTATTAGTACTAAGTCTAACCCCTGCTCCATCTTAAGTCTTCTACACTTAGCTTTCATCTCCATTACACTGATTCCTGGAGTATCATCTATAAAGACCTTGGCCTCAGATAGGGGTCCCATGGCACGAGCTAATCTTGGCCATTCATCTTCTGTTAAATCACCAGTTCTTATCTTTTGTATCTCTATTAATGATTCAGCACTAAGCATACGCTGAACCAATTGGTCCTTTGCCATCTCTAGACTGAATACAGCAACAGAAGCTCCACCTTTTATGGCAGCATTTTGTGCCACATTTAGTGAAAATGCCGTTTTCCCCATACTTGGTCTCGCTGCAATTAGTATTAAATCAGATTTTTGAAGGCCAGAAGTCTTTCTATCTATATCTGTAAATCCAGAAGTAAGACCTGTAATTCCACCTTTGTTTTCATACAATTCTTCTATCTGGTTGAAAGTATCTAATAATATATCCTTTATAACACTAAATCCATCTTGATTTCTCTTTTGAGATATGTCAAATATGCTTTTTTCTGCCCCATCTAAAATTTGCATAACATCTTCATCTGCACTATATCCCTTATCTAGGATTTCAGAAGAAGCTTTTATAAGTCTTCTCAAAATAGATTTTTCTTCTACTATTTGTGCATAATATTTCACATTAGTAGTAGTAGGTACCGCATCAGAAAGACTAGTTAAATAGGTTATTCCACCAATTGCATCTAACATATTCCTTTGAATAAGAGCCTCTGATAGGGTAACTAGATCTACTGGTTCATCCTTTTTATAAAGTTCTAGTATAGCTCCATAGATTTGACCATGAGACTCCCTATAAAAATCGTCCCATCTCAAAATTTCTGCTACTGTAATTATGGCTTCCTTATCTAGTATCATAGAACCTAATACAGACTGTTCTGCATCCATATTATGTGGTGGTATTCTTCCTAAGCTTTCCATTTACTTCCCCTTTCTATAATAGGGACGGTTTTGGAAAACACATTTCCTAAACCATCCCCATTCAATTAAACTTTTTCTATAGGACATATGAAAGAAATAAACTAGCCAGTTCTCTGAGAAATTTGGATTATTTTCAAGGCATGGTGAGCGAGCATATTAAACATATGTAAGCGATTCCATAACAAAGAAAATAATTCAAATAACCAGTGAAATGACTAATTTATTTTTTGAATATGCCTAATCTATTAAGCTTCTAAAACCTGCACACTAAGCTTTCCTACTACCTTAGGATGTAACTTTACTTCAACAATAGTTACACCAAGTGTTCTAATAGGATCATCTAGCTTTATCTTTCTCTTATCAACTTTAATTCCGTGGTTTTTATTTAACTCTGTGGCAATATCCTTTGCAGTTATAGAACCAAATAGTTTTCCACCATTTCCAGCCTTAGATTTTAAAACAATTTTTAGTTCCTCTATTTTAGCTGCCAATTCCTTAGCTTCTTGAAATTCTTCTTCTCTCTTTCTATCTTCAGCAGCATTTTGTTTTTCTAATATCTTCATATTTCCACTAGTAGCTTCCTTGGCCAACCCCCTTGGAATTAAATAGTTTCTCGCATGACCATCACTAGCATTTATTACTTGACCCTTTTTACCTGTTCCCTTTATATCCTTTAATAAAATTACTTTCATTGATCTTCACCTTCCTTAAAATATTCATCTATAGATTCTTCGAGCTTTTCTATTGCTCCTTCTAAATTCACCTGTGAAAGCTGTGCCCCTGCAACTGTAAGGTGACCTCCACCCCCTAGTTTTTCTAGTATTACCTGCACATTTATATCTCCAAGGGACCTTCCACTTATTATTATTTCATCATCCCCTCTATAGCCTAATACAAAGGATGCTATTATGCCCTTTATATTTAAGAGTTCATCAGCAGCTTGTGCAGCTACCAATGCTGGATTTTGTATACCCCTTGGGCAAATGGATAATGCAATTTGTCTTCCTATATCCCTTGCATTCTTTACTACCTCAGCCCTTGCCACAAAAGTATTTAAATCATCTTGGAAAAATTGCTTTACATTTGTAGTATCTGCCCCTGCACGTCTTAAATAAGAAGCCGCTTCAAAGGTTCGTACTCCCGTTTTAAATGTGAAATTCTTCGTATCAACAGTTATTCCTGCAAGCAAACTTTCTGCATCTAATTTACCTATATTTATTTTATCATTCATATATTGAAGAATTTCAGTTACCAATTCACATGTGGATGAAGCATAGGGTTCTAAATACTTTAAAACCGTATTGTCTATAAACTCAGCTCCCCTTCTGTGATGATCTATCAAAACTATTTTATTAGATTTAAGTAATGCCTCTGGACATTGGGTGAAACTTGGTCTATGGGTATCTACCACCACAATTAATGTATCCTTAGATACTATATCTAGAAATTGGTCGTTTGTAATAAAATCATAATTATTACTATTTACTAACTCATCATGTAATATTTTAATACCTGCATTACTTTTATTAAATACTATATAAGCATCTTTTCCTCTGTTCTTAGCAGCCCTATATACACCTATGGCAGCTCCTAAACTATCCATATCTGGAAACTTATGCCCCATGATAATTACTTCCTTTGCTTCATCTATAAGCTGTCTTAAGGCATGGGCTATTACACGGGCCTTTACCTTATTTCTCTTTTCCACAGCCTTAGTTTTACCACCATAAAATTCTATTAAGTCGTCTCTTTTTACAACGGCCTGATCACCACCACGACCTAAGGCTAAGTCAAGGGCAGCCCTGGCATATTCTCTAGTTTCAGTAAAAGTCTTTCCCCTAAGGCCCACTCCTATGCTTAAAGTTACAGGTATTGTATTTCCTGCCTCTATTTCTCTTATTTCATCTAGTATGGTAAACTTTCTGGCCTCTAGTGTATCCACATTTTGCCTTTCAATAAAGACTATATATTTATCCTTTTGGTACTTCTGAACAATTCCATTCATCTTTGAACACCAAAGGTTTATTCTTCTATCTATTTCTGCTATCATGAGCGGTTTATTTTCTTCGCTTACATTTTTAAGTACATCATCATAGTTATCTACTTCTATGATTAATACACTAGGCTTTTCATTATAATAAACTTCTAATAGATTGTTATAATCTGTAATATCTACCCAATAGAGCATTATAATATATCTTCTATCGTGTTTTTTATCAGTTTTTACAATATTATATAATAGATTATAGCATCTATCTTCAATTATTACCTTATTATATTTTTCTTTATCTCTCAATATACAATCTAATTTAAAATCTGGTATTATATTTTCAATATTCTTTTCTAATAAATCATTACATTGAAACATATTTGAAAAATTCTTATTATACCATATTATTTCTCCATCAAATTCCACTACTGTAAGGGGAGTAGGAGAATTTAGTATGGCATGTCTAGTTACAGAGTCCATATCAGAAGATAAATCTTCCACATACTTTGTCCATAATTCTTTTCTATCATATTGAATTTTTATATTATGGTATATTAAATATGCCACTAATAATAAACCAACTACTCCTATCACACGATTATAATAGGCTATTACTATTACAAGGAAAGATATGATCCATAAGTGAAGTTTTGTATCTGGAGTCAAAATCTTCATTAACAAGTTTTTTCTCATAATACTAGACACTCCTAACTTCTTTTAAGCCTTCTCACATTCATAATTGCATCTACAAAACCTAGTGTGGATAATATAGCTATAAAGGATCCATTAAATAACACAAATATGTATATTATTATTCTCACTGGTTTACTTAATTTAAATCTATGCATAAAGAAACTTACTAGGGCTAGTCCTTGTATAGAAAAAACTACTTGAAATATTATTAGGACATTTACAACTAATGTACTATAATTTACTACATTAAAATATCCGCTTATATAGGTCAAGGCCAAAATCAAGAAACTTCCCATAACAATGTTTTTAGGTAGTGTTACATATCTAAGAGGAGGTAATTCTGACACTTCCTCTTTACTTACTCTCTTTAATATTTTAATTGCCACTAAGTAATTTATATATGAAAATAAAGTAGACATTATAATAACCATACTAGGTATCATCATCATACTCATCTTAGACATCTGTTCCCACTGGCTACTCATTTCTTTAATTTGAGTTCCATCATATTTTAAATTCTTATATATACTAAGTTGCATATCAACAGATTGTTTCATCATGTCTGTTATCATATCTGTTATAGTAGTTCCCATTATGCTAGTGGTTATTTGAATAAGCACTGTGGTAGCTACTATTGCACCTATACTTCCACCTATTAAAATCTTACCTGGAGAATAATTTTTACTTAACATATACCCCACCACAATTGCTATTACTCCTGGAGTTAACATTGTAAAAAAGGCAGACGCAGGTCCTGTTATCATACTGATTATTAATGATGCCACAACTAAACCTAATATGGTAAAGCTAAGGCCCCTTCTCTTAGCAAGGATAATAAATGGTACAGGTATCAACAACAGTATAAATGTTAGTAATGGTATGTACGTGCCCATCACTGCAAAAACTGAGGTTAAGGTCACCATCATTGCTGCTTCTATCATACCTCTAGTTTTATTTTCCGTATTCAACTAATATCACTCCTAACTTCCTTTTCTGCTCAAATGTTGCTTCAGTGCAGACAAATCTCCATTCCATTCTTCTATTTTATGCTTTTCTAAAATTCCTAAACGTAATTTATCCTCTATTTTCATATCAACTCTAGAAAAATTTATACCAAGTCTTTTCCCTAGGACATAAGTAACTAATATTATATTAGCCAAAATATCCACTAATGTTTCTTGGGACGCTTTTTCTACTTTAAGAAGAATCTCAAACAGTGAGGCCATAGTAGTTAACAATTCACTTTTAAGCCATTCTATAAGCCTTATGTTCCTAGTTATGTCTATATTATTCCCATCTTTAAACACGGGCTCATCCCCCTTTAATATACATTATAACAAAATAAAATTTTTAAACAAATTCCCCTATAGATTTATCATGCCAAAACTTCCCCATACACTAACTTACCTATAAGGGGAAATATATTGAAAATTTTTGGAACCCTGGAACGTCACAACATCTTATGCTACTCCAACATGACACATGAACCTATATACGAAGATTCACACTTTCGCTTGTGACAAGGACTTGGGTGGAAAAGATTTTCAATAGTTTCCTGAAATAGGCTCACATAAAGCAAGTTTATACACCAGAAATCTATATAGATTTATTAACACTAAGCTTTCTTTATACAGTAACTTGCCTATAAGGGAAAATATATTGAAAATTTTTGGAACCCTGGAACGTCACAACATCCTATGCTATCTAAACATGACTCATGAACCTATCTACGAAGATTCACACTTTTGCTTGTGACAAGGACTTGGGTGGAAAAAATTTTCAATATATTTTCCTGAAA
>NZ_JAOART010000117.1 GCF_025210435.1 Anaeromicrobium sp. | reverse complement strand
TCAAAAGTTATGTATAACTAAGAAGCTAGTAAATCCTCATAATCTGAGGAACTAACTTGCTTGGATTTTATTATTTTACTTATGGCTAATTTACTTGTTTTATCAATAATGCAAAAAATACTTTTCCTTAGAAAATACCTAGCTGTAGCTTCTGAGTGTATACTATTAGATTTCGTCCTTAAAAACCTCATAGGGAACTTGGGTCTGTTCATCTCAGATGAAAATTTTAGGGCTAAAATTTGAAACAATCCTATAGCTATAGATTATTATCATTTTTAGTGGATCTAGATCCAGTTTAGTTGATGCCAAAATGGAATTTATACCTTGATATTTTACTAGGACAAATGGTAGTTCCTTGTAAAATCCCTTACCCCTTGGAGTGTTATTTTTTTTATGAATTTATTTAAGAACTTTTGACTGTCTAGATATATTAGAAAAAGAGAAAAATAAAAAAAGTGGTACTTATAATAAAAAAGAAGTTTTCTATATGTTGGTAAAAGAATTTCACAATAAATGTTATATGTGTGAATATAAAGAGTCTTCCTCATTAAACATAGAACATTTTAAACCACATAGAGGAGATATGAAACTAAAATTTAAATGGCAAAATTTATTTTTGTCCTGTGGTCACTGTAACAATATAAAAATGGACAAGTATGAGAATATATTAGATTTTACTAATTCAGACCATGACGTTGAGAATTGGATAAAATATTATGCAGATACATTTCCAAAAACGAAAGTGAAGATAAGTGCTCTAAACGATGATCAATTAGTTAATAAAACGGTAGAACTACTTAATAAAATCTATAATGGCGCAACTCATCAAAAGGAAGTTGAGGGGAAAAATATAGTTAGGAAGTTAAAAAAAGAATTAATACAATTTCAAAATAATCTATGGCAATATGAAGAAGCAATTGATGAAGATGAAAAAGATTATTATAAAAGAAGAATAAAAAAACAAATACATGTAAGTTCAAGTTTTACAGCTTTTAAAAGATGGATTATAAAAGATATAGAACTATTATATGATGAGTTTAAAGAATTTATATAAAAAACTTAATCTTATCTATAACTTAATCAGTTAGAATTGTATTAGATCTAGGGCCAGTTTTATACTCTGATGTTAACCATATCTCCTATAATATCTATTTTATTCATATCATCGTATTTATTGATTTTATCTAATTCTATTAATTTATTCTCATATTCACAATAGAAATTTAGGAAAATATATTAATGAACCATCAAATAATTTAAATCCATCTGCTGGACATGATGTGATTATGCTAGACTACAGAAAATGTGGTATTTAAGGAGAACCAGAAGTTGTTCATGTAGATGAAAGTTATGATTACAAAATCACATTCCTAGCAAAGAATTTTGAGGAGTTTATTAATTGGTTAGTAGAAAGAGCAATTCAATTAAGTATTATTAAATGGGAAAAGAGGGATAGAATAGATGGATGATAAACTTCATAGAGATATGGATTTAAAGATATATGAATCATTAAAAAAAATATTAAATTATGATAAAAAGAGATTGATAGTATTATCTAAAAAAAGAAGAAGTGTATTTAATGAAGAATTAGATAAAATCCAACATGTTGATAATATTAGACTTATAAAATATTTACTTATTTTATGTTTTGACAAAGATCTTATTATTGCCTCAAGGGCACTGAAACATTTAAAGAGAATAATGGATAATTTAACTATTAAGGAATTATTATTCTTTGCAGAATATTTTAGAAGTAAATACTACGGTTATTATATTGATTGTCATATTCAAAACAGGTATAAGGAAGTTAATATGCATAGAGTTGATTTAATAGACCGTTTCGGAAAAGAAGGAATTTATATATTAGCAATTCTAACTTTACATCCAGATGGACATGTACGTGAGGATTCTTTAAGGAAATTATTAGAATTTGAACATGGTTTTAAAATAAAATTTGTAATGATAAGAGTTAACGACTGGGTTAAACCCATAAGAGATTTTGCTAAAAAAGAATTGATCAAGTACATAAAAGATGAATATATAAAAGATATTATTGAATGCATACTAATTATAGAGAGGATGAATAATTGGGGCCGTGATGATTTTTTAGATATAGTATTTAAATTAGAAGAGCTTATTATTAATGAGAGAAACTACAAATTACTGTTGGATATGTATGAAAATAGTGAAGAAAGATTAGTTAGAAGAAAACTATTTAAGTATTTATTAGAGATTAATAGGACAATTGATTTGATTATTAATATTGGGTTAAAAAGTAAAGATATTGTTATTCTTAGGGATACAATTGAAAAAATCCATGAGGTTATAAATGAAGATAATGAGGAGTTAATTTATAAAGCTTTGAAAAAAAATAAGAACCTAGTATGCAAAATAGCAGCAATTAATATATTAGAAAAAATGAATGTACCAGACTTCCATAAAGTGCTTATTCCATTTATGTATAATAAATCATATATACTTAGACATTATGCTAGATATAAGCTGAAGGAAAAGGGAATAACAAACTTTAGAGAAATGTATTTAGATGAAATAGATAAGGAAAATTATAATCTAAATGGTATAATATTTGGAATTAAGGAGACTGGAAATAAGGGAGATATTAATTATATATTAAAATATCTTGAACATGAAAAGGTGAATATTAGAAAAACAGCATTATCTACCATATATAAGTTGAATTATAAGGAAGGGATAGAATATGCTATAGATAAGTTAGTATCGGATAATATTAGTGAATCAAATAATGCAAAAAAATGTTTGGAGAATAATATCTTATTATTGGATGAAAATATGATATTTGAATTGTTTGAACTTGAAGGATACGAGGACCATGTATATATGAATCTAATAAAATTAATAAATCATTATCCTAAATGGGATGGAATTTTGCAACTATTAAAAATATTAAAAATATCAAGTGGCACTTATATTAAAATGATTAATTATGAAATAGAATTATGGATAAATAAATTTAATAGAAGTTTTATCCAACCTAGAAAAGAACAAGTAGATATTATTAGAAATATATATATGATGGCAAATAATAAATTGAGTAGTGATAATAGTCTTCAAATAGGATATATATTAAAAGGAGTTTAGACGAGAATATAGGCTTATAAGTCAGGTGTATTATAATAAGAATAAAGAGTTTTGAAAAAATGCTACTATAAATAAGATTATAACAAGGTTGAAACCTTATTACAGAGGTACCAAAATTGAAAAAATTAATCTGTCATAAAGCCATTGGTTCATATGGATTTCAAGATAGTATGAGTTATTTATATGAAGCGTATTATGAATGTGAAGATGAGGAATAATTAATAGAATAATTAAAATCAATAAGGCGATTGAAAATATAATATTTCTTAGATAAGAATTAGGAGAGGGAGAACTAAATGGATATGAAAAATATTGAAAAACAAATAGGACCACTAATTGAAGATTTTGATACATTTATAAATTATATAGAAAAAAATAGCCCAAGGTTGTCAGCCAAAATGTTAGTCTTAGGGAAAAAGGATTCCTTTGCCCTTAATGAACAGATGAACTTTAAAAACAATGTGATTAAGGCCAGTTATAATCAGGATAAGTATCTAATAATAGACCTGATTTTTTCCCTATGCATTGATGGTGGATTATTTTTTAGGGCAAGTGAGGAAAAAGGGAAAATTAAACTAGTGAAAACAAATAAATTAGATGGATATAAAAAACTAAATAATTTAGAGAAATATGTATTTATAGTGGAAACCTTTTGGTCAAAATATCATAATGATAAAATTTCCCATGGTAATTTCAGTGTAATAAATCGTTATAATTTAATGACAAAAATAGCTGAATTAAAAGAGGGATATATGATAACAAAGGGATCTAAGTCAGATATTGGAATGTGTTTTTCAACGCTATCAAGATTTACCCATCATTTGAAGTTCCTAGGATGGTGTGATTTAGAACTGATAGAAGGAGCAAAAAGTAAATATGATGATTCTATAAAAGAAATTAAACCAACTAAATTAGGTATAGAAATATGTAAAAAACTCACAAAAGAAGGTATTACCTACTGGGGCGAGGAAGAAGCAGAATTTTTAGTATATTCATATGATGAAGATTATAACAAAGAAAATAAAAGTCTTTTTCACATTATTTCTCAAGTATTTTCAAAAGGAACAGTAAGCCAAGAGTTAGAAGAAGAAGAAATTAACAAAAAAGGTGCATATATATTTAAGGTTTCTTTAGATAAAAATCTATGGAGAACCATAAGGCTATGTCACAATCATACTTTTCATGAATTCCATATGCTAATACAAAGGGCTTATGATTTTGACAATGATCATTTATACGGGTTTTACATAGGAAATAAGAGTAGTAGAGAAAAAGAAATTTATTCGGGTAATCCTATGGGGGTAAGTGATGAGTATGAAGAATTAACTATAGAAGAGGCTAATTTATATGAAGGACAAATACTTACATATTTATTTGACTATGGTGATGAATGGAAGTTTAATATAAGAGTAGAAGAATTTATAGAAAATGAAAAAGGACTTACCACTGGTGAAATTTTAGAATCTAAGGGTAAATCACCAGAACAATATTCCATGTGGTAATAGAAGTAATTCAATATCTTGAAATAGGAAATCCAGTAGACTAAGTTTAAAACTAGTCTACTGGATTTTTATAATATAACTCATGTTTTTTACACACCTAATACAATACAATATAATATGTAGTTCGTAGTTCACTGAATTCACTTCTAATATGTTTATCATAATATTTTTTATCCTACTTATACGCTATAATCAAATTTGAAATTGAATATAATAGATTTGTAGGCACAATCTTTTAAAATTCTAAAATTTTGGAATCTAGGAGATTGGACATGATTAAATTCTTGTTATAATAATTCTGCACAATTCAGTTTGTAATTGTATCAAGGAAGTTGCTTTGTATAAGTCAAATCTATTTTACCACTAATTATAAATATTCTTCTGTCGTTGCATAGATAAGAATTCAATAACTTAATCGTAAATAAGTTAATTAAGATTAAGTTATTCTTGATTAAGTATTTTGATTTTAGTTATAATATAAATATGAGGTGATTATATGAGGTTTATAGGAAGACAATATGAACTCAAAACTTTAAATAAATTATATAAACAAGATTCCTTTCAATTTGTAGTAATGTATGGACGGCGAAGAGTTGGAAAAACCAGATTATTAAGTGAGTTTTGCAAAGATAAAGAATCCATATTCTTTGTGGCAGAAGAATATAATGACAAACTAGCATTAGAGAAATTTTCTAAAAGAATATTACAATACTATGGAATGAATGAATTCATGAGTTCCTTTGAATCCTGGGAAAAGGCATTTTTATTCTTGGGGGATAGGGCAAAGGAAAAGCCATTAGTATTAATAATGGATGAATTCCCGTATATTGTTATGGCAAATAAATCTATTTCATCATTACTTCAGAATTTAATAGATCATTCATTAAAGAATACAAAATTGTACATAGTTGTATGTGGTTCCTCTATGAGTTTTATGGAGAAGGAGGTTTTGTCCTATAAGAGCCCTTTATATGGAAGAAGAACAGCTCAATTAAAAATAGAACCCTTTGACTTTTATGATAGTATTAAGTTTTTTCCAAAATATGATTTTGAAAGTAGGGTAGTATCCTATGGAGTATTAGGTGGAATACCTCAGTATTTATTAAAATTCAATGATAAGTACCATGTGGAAGAAAATATAAAGGAGCATATATTAGATAAGTCCAGTTACCTACATGAAGAACCTATTAATCTTTTAAAACAAGAACTAAGAGAGCCAGCCTTATATAATTCTATAATAGAGGCCATAGCCACAGGGAGTTCTAAACTAAATGAGATAGGAACTAAGGTGGGAGAAGATACAGCTAAATGCTCAAATTATATTAAATCATTAATAGAACTTCAGATTATAGAGAAAGAAATACCTATAGGAGAAAAGGCCACTACAAGAAAAACCATATATAATTTAAAAGATAATTTATTCAGATTTTGGTACAAATTTATTTTTAACAATGTGGATTTAATAGAACAAGAGATGATTGATTATGTTTATAGTGAGAAAATTGTGCCACAGCTTAGTGATTTTATGGGAAGTGTGTATGAAAGCATATGTATAGATTATTTAAAAAGAAAAAATAAGAAATTAGAATTACCATTTATTTTTGAGAAGGTGGGTAGATGGTGGGGGAACAATCCTGTGAAGAAAAGACAAGAGGAAATAGATATATTGGCAATAAATAAAGATAAGGTCTTAATTGGTGAATGTAAATGGAGAAATGAGCTATTAGGAATGAAAGTTGTAAATGGATTAATAGAAAAGGCAAGTATATTAAATTATATAGATAAATATTACATGTTTTTTTCTAAGAGTGGATTTACTAAAGAGGTATTAGATTTTGCTGAATCTAATGAAAAAATAATATTGGTAAGTAATATGGAAATAAAAGAATAGGCTCTAGTTATAGGGCTTATTCTTTTAGCTCATATTATTATAAAATTAGACCTTAGCATTTATATTTAAAATTTTAATAGAGTTGATTATACTATTAATTTCTTCATAAAGTCCTTCATACATCCTTTTTGATTCTTCCGATAAATTCTTTATATGATCCTTACTTGGATAAGAAAGATAATATATAAGATTGTCTTTTTCCCCTAATAAAACATTATTTTCAAAGTTGGATAATGATTTAATAGATTTTTCTCCAAGGATATCTTTTTTGTAGATATTAAAATGAATGAATTGTTTATGACTCTTAACTAGATTCATATATTCTTCATCAAATTGAAGTTCATATAATTGAGTATTATTTTTCCCCTTCTCCATTTCTCTCATTTTATCCATTATTTCTTTTGGAATAAATAATACTTTTATAGAACCATATAAAGGAAATGTATCAATGAATGGGCCATTCACATTAATTTCAATATACTCATTATTTATCCAAGATTCTGGCTGAATAAAAGATAATCCTAATTCTTCAGATATTAAAATATTTGATTGATTGTTTTCTATATTAGATTCTTGTAACTCCTTCTCATTTATATGAATGTCCTCGCAGCCTCCAGCAAAAAATACAAATATCGTAATTGTTATAGCTGCTACTATTTTTTTAAACATTAATATCCTCCTAAACATCCTAGTATTTTTTATGAAACTTAATAGATTTATAATATCATGTTTTACTAGTGATAGACATATAGAATTTAATAAAATTGAGTTATTTCATGATTATGCCCTTTCTCAATCATTATAATTCACACCTAGAGAAAAGGAAATTGACTTTTAAAAATTAAATTCAGACCTTAAAATAAGGGCCATATGGAGAACACCGAAAAAAGATTTTCACAAAAAATCATAAATATACATGGAAATGAAAAAAATCTTATCAAATAGGGTAAAATATATAATATATGAGAAAGAAGGTGCTTTATGGAAAGAGAAAAGAATCAGCTAATAGTAATAATTAAAAGGGATGGAAGATTTGAATTTGATTTTCAATCCATCACAAAAAAATTAAATGAAGAACAAATATCAATACAAGACAATATAATAAGTGCCTTTGAAGAGGATGAAAATAAAGGACTGTTTTTTTTAGGAGCTTTAAAAAAATCAGTCATACTATCAGAATCGGTGGCCTATTTAAAAGGAATCATAAATATATTTATAAAGAATTTATCTACAAATCCTAATATAGAAAAATCAAGGGAAAATACCATAGTTAATATGGATGAAACACAAATGAAGAACCTATTAAACAATGCCCCATATATATTAGGTAGTGAGTATCTAAATGATACATGGATGAAATTATTTTTTGAGAGATTAAACAACTCTTTTAGGGAACTAATATTAAAACATGAGGGAAGTGTTTCAAATTTTTTCTCATCCTATTATATAGATATAAATTTGGCTGGGCGAGTATTTTTTCACCTGGTAGAAAGTAAAAAAGAAGAGTACCCCTTTGCATTTTTAGCCACCTATTCAATATATAATGAAGAAAAGGCTTCATCTAAACACCTTCCCCTAAAAAATGCATTAATAGAATATGAAGACAATAAGGAAAAACTAATATCATTATTAGCCACTGTGAACAAGGCATCTAAAGAAAGTTCATTGATTTCAGAACTCATATCTACAGGAGAAATATTTCATCCTATAGGTTTAAGTATTAATGAAGCATATACCTTTTTAAAGGAAATTCCCCTATATGAAAGTTCAGGTATACTATGTCGTATTCCAAACTGGTGGAAGAACAAAAATAAATCATTAAAAATGTCTGTGAATATGGGCGAATCTGTGAAATCAAGGGTAAATAGTGAGGCCCTAATAGATTTTAATCCCCAGATATTTTTAGGAGAAGATGAGATTACCAAAGAGGATATAAGAAAACTCATTTCAGAAACAGAGGGATTGGCTTTTATAAAGGGAAAATGGATAGAAGTGGATCATGATAGGTTAAAGGAAATGTTAAAGGCCTATGAGAAGGCTCAAGAATTAACAAAAGGTGAGGATATAAACATTATAGAGGCATTAAAATTCAAATTAAATGCTGAGAAGATATTAGATATTAAAGATAGTGAAGGGGAATTAGAAGTTACTAATGGACAGTGGCTAAATTCCGTATTTGACAGATTATCAAATCCAAATAAAATCCAACCCATAACATGTGGAGATAATTTTAACGCGACCTTGCGTTCTTATCAAAATACTGGTATAAGTTGGCTCAATTATATGAAAAACTTAGGTCTTGGTGCATGTCTTGCAGATGATATGGGTCTTGGAAAGACAATTCAAGTTATTGCCCTTTTAAATCATATAAAGGCAAATAAAAAGGAAAAGACTATTTTAGTAGTACCAGCTTCCCTTATTAGTAACTGGGTTTCTGAGATTAAAAAGTTTGCACCACTATTAAAATATTATGTAATACATCCATCAGAAAATAAGGACTTAGATAAGATAGATATGACTTATACAAAATCCTATGATTTGTTCATAACAACTTATGCCATGGTTTCAAAATATGAGTGGGTTAAAGAGGTCCTTTGGGATACGGTGATTTTAGATGAAGCACAGGCCATAAAAAATCCTCGTACAAAGCAGACAAAAACAGTAAAAGAGCTAAAGGCTAAACATAGGATAGCCATGACAGGTACTCCCATAGAAAATAGGCTTTCTGATTTATGGTCTTTGTTTGACTTTTTAAATAAGGGTCTACTTGGAAGTACTAAGGAATTTAATGATTTTATAAAGGCATTAAAACAAAAACAAAAGGGCTACTCTAGGCTTAAAAAGGTTGTTAACCCATTTATCCTAAGAAGGGTAAAGACAGATAAAAATGTAATTTCTGACTTACCAGATAAAATAGAAATGAAAACCTATGCAAACCTTACTAAAAAACAAGTTGTATTATATGGCAAATTAGTTAAAGATATAAAAGAAAAACTAGAATCGGCAGATGAAGGGATACAACGTAAGGGTATAGTACTATCATCCCTTATGAAATTTAAGCAAATATGTAACCACCCATCCCAGTACTTAGGTCAAGAGTCATATGGTGAAAATGAAAGTGGTAAGTATGCTAGAT
Organism: Anaeromicrobium sp.; assembly: GCF_025210435.1. GTDB lineage: Bacteria > Bacillota > Clostridia > Peptostreptococcales > Thermotaleaceae > Anaeromicrobium. The sequence continues at coordinate 3,788 of NZ_JAOART010000117.1, read as the reverse complement.
TGAGAGAAATATGTGAAACTATTTATGAAAAAAGGGAAAGGGTCTTAGTATTTACACAATTTAGGGAAATGGTAAAACCCATTAGTGACTTTTTAGAGGAAATTTTTAACCATAAGGGTGTTTCACTACATGGAGGGACGGCAGTAAAGAAGAGAAAAGAAATCGTAGATATTTTTCAAGGAGAGGAATATGTACCCTTTATGGTTTTATCAATAAAAGCAGGAGGGGTAGGCCTAAATCTTACGGCGGCTAATCATGTTATTCATTTTGATAGATGGTGGAATCCAGCAGTAGAAAATCAAGCAACGGACAGAGCCTTTAGGATAGGACAACAGAAAAATGTCATAGTTCATAAATTTATAACTAAAGGAACCATTGAAGAAAAAATTGACATGATGATAGAAGATAAAATAAAACTTTCTAAGGAGATCGTTTCAGATTCACAAGAAAATTGGATTACAAATATGAACAATGATGAAATACTAGATTTATTTAAGCTAAAAATATAGTAAAGAGGTGAAGCTTATGTCATTTTACGGAGGATTTGCCCCCTATGTAACCGTAGCAGAAAGAAGGGCTAGAGCGGAAGAAGCTATTAAAGAATTGAGAAAAAAAGGTTCTAATATATCGCCCATAATAATAGAAGGACGGGCCATGGCTAAAAAGTGGTGGGGTAAATCATGGAATAAAAACTTAGAAAGTTATTCGGACTATTCTAATCGTATTTCAAGGGGTAGAAGTTATGCTAGGCATGGGTCCGTAATAGATTTGAAAATCACAAAGGGAAAGGTAAAAGCTCTAGTACTAGGAAGTGGACATGAACCCTATAAAGTAAATATTACAATAAAAGAGTTAGGAAAAGAATCTTGGGAGAGTATTGTAAGTGAATGTCTAGGGAAGATTCAATCTATTGAAAAATTATTACAAGGTCAATTTCCAGAAGAACTAGAAGAACTATTTGTGTCAAAGAGACAGGGGTTATTTCCAACTCCTAGGGAAATAGAGTTTCATTGTGATTGTCCAGATTATGCAATTATGTGTAAGCACGTGGCTGCCGTATTATATGGAGTGGGAGCAAGATTAGACAATGAACCATCTATATTTTTTACTTTAAGGGGTGTAAATATGGATGATATTATTTCAGAGGCTGTAACTAAGGAAACTAAGACCATGCTTGAGAGATCTAAGAAGAAGGGTCGCAGAGTTATTGAAGATGATGAAATATTTAATATGTTTGGAATAGATACGGATGAATAAGGGCATTTTTTATGGTATAGAAGCTTAGGTCTTGAAAATAATCCAAATTCCTCAGTGAGCTGACTAGTTTTTTTTCATATGCCTTATAAATTAATATAATGGGGGAAAAAATTATTTTTTCAATATGCCCTATTATAGGTTTTAAAAATAATTTAGGTGGGTATATTATTTATGAATCCTTATAAATAATATATTCATAGTAAAACTTAGTGTTAGAAAATAGAATAACCTATAGGGAATAGTCTCATATGAAAATTAAAAAAAGAAAATGGAGTGATAAAAATGACTAAAAAACTTGAAATTTACAAATGTGAAGTCTGTGGAAATATTGTAGAGGTAGTTAAAGGTGACGGAGCACCCCTTGTATGCTGTGGAAACAAGATGACTTTATTAGAGGAGCAAACAGCTGATAGTTCAACAGAAAAGCATGTTCCATATATAGAAGAATTAGAAGATGGATATAAGGTTAAAGTAGGTGAGAGTCAAAATCATCCTATGGTAGAAAAGCATTATATTATGTGGATTGAATTAATAGTAGGAAATAAGATTTATAGACAAGAATTATCTCCTACAGATGCACCTGAAGCAGTATTTAAGGTAGAAAAATCAGACAATGTTATTGCAAGAGAATATTGTAATATACATGGTCTTTGGAGAGGAAACCTATAATATATAGGAAATTAATTAAAGGTTTTTATAAAGGGAGAATTTATCTGCCATAGGTATGGGGAGATAAATTCTCCCTTTTAATATGCCTAAAAAGACATATTAAGGAGTTTACTTTCATATTATAGTATAAAAATTAGGTATGTATAGTTATATCTAAGGGTAAAAAAACTAAATGATAAATTAAGGTACCTTACTCATGTTTAGGCGTAAACCTAGTAAATGAAAAGTTTCTTTTATTGGTTTAGGCCTTTTATGTTATATATCATATTTAATTAAATTAAAGGGAGGAATCATTATGAGTAATGGAAGCGTATTTGGTAAGTTACAAAAGCTAGGTAAATCTTTAATGTTACCTATTGCAGTAATGCCAGTAGTCGCATTATTACTAAGGTTTGGAGCTCTTTGGAACTCTAAGGTACTTATAGCAGCGGGGGAGGCCGTATTTGGGAATCTGCCCATATTATTTGCCATTGGTGTAGCAATAGGCCTTGCAAAGGATAACAATGGAGCAGCAGGACTTGCAGGTGCCATAGGATATTATACTACAACGGCAGTGGCACCAGTTTTTAATGAAGCTATAGAAGTGAAGAAAATGGGTGTACTTGCAGGCATGGTAGCAGGTATAGTGGCAGGTAATTTATACAATAGGTATAACGAAATTAAACTACCTGATTTCCTAGGATTTTTTGCAGGAAAGAGATTTATTCCGATTATAACATCATTAGTATCTATAGTAATAGGGATTGCCTATGGATACATTTGGCCACCAGTTCAGGTGGCAATAGACTCAGTGGCCAACTGGATTATAGGGGCAGGAGCACCAGGTTATTTCGTATTCGGTACAGTAAATAGACTATTAATACCAACAGGATTACATCATATATTAAATAGTATAGTTTGGTTTGTATTTGGAGAATTTAATGGAGCCACAGGGGACTTAGGAAGATTCTTTGCAGGGGATAAAACTGCAGGGGTATTTATGACAGGATTTTTCCCAGTAATGATGTTTGGCCTGCCAGCAGCAGCCTTAGCCATGTATACAACTGCTAAAAGGGAAAACAAAAAACTTGTAGGTGGAGCACTGGCATCCGTTGCATTTACAGCATTTTTAACAGGTATTACAGAGCCAATAGAATTTATGTTTATGTTCTTAGCACCAGGATTATATCTAATTCATGCCTTACTAACAGGTGTTTCACTAGCAGTAACAAATATACTAGGAATTCACCATGGATTTGGATTCTCGGCAGGAGCTATAGATTATGTGGTAAATATGGGATTGGCTACGAAGGGAATGTTGTTAATTCCTGTTGGATTAGCATTCTTTGTTGTATATTATGTTATATTTGTGTTTGCCATTAAGAAATTCAATATTAAGACAATTGGTAGAGAAGATGTGGAAGAAGGGTCTTTTGTAGATTTAAAGAAAGACAATGATATGGATGCATTAGCTATAGAATATTTAGATGCCCTAGGTGGTAGTGACAATATTGTAGAATTAGATTCTTGTATTACTAGACTTAGACTTGTATTAAATGATACGGATGTAGTTGATCAATCTAAATTAAAGGTATTAGGTGCATCGGGAGTATTAAAAATGAACAGCAAAAATATGCAAGTTATAGTAGGTACGAAAGTAGAAGTATTATGTAGTAGAATGAAAAAATTACTAAGCATGAAATAAAAAATATAAACGGGAGGTAGATATTTATCTACCTCCTGTTTATTGTATAAGTGAAAACCACCTGCTGTGCGGGTGGTTCAAAAAAGCTTCCAGCGGTGAGCAGAAAATAAAAGACTCCTTTGTTAGAATAGTATTTAGGTTTGCCGACCAAATACAAAACAAAGGAGAATGCCCAAAT
>NZ_JAOART010000116.1 GCF_025210435.1 Anaeromicrobium sp. | reverse complement strand
CGTGTAATGTTGTTACTGGCATCGCTGGTCTACCCATGATTAGGACTCCTTTTCTTATACTATAGATATCTATAATATAAGTTTTTGGAGAAAAAAATTTTATATTCAGTATAAAGCAATTTTAAAACCAAGAAATCTATATAGATTTCGTAATGATAAATTAGCTTTATACAAAAATGTTTTTGGTAATTAAAGGGTTTGTTGGATTTGGTTAGCCGTTAATCGTTAGTCGTCTTTCGTTAAAACCAATAACTACTAACGACGAACGACTAACCTAGCAAAATTAATTCTATGTTTTTCCATAAAGATAAATGTATAAAGCAATTTTAAAACCAAGAAATCTATAAGTGTTGAGAGGTTAAAAGTCTTAACATGACTAGGGGAGGTAGAACATGAAGGTATTAGTAGTTGGAAGTGGGGCTAGGGAACATGTAATTGGTTGGAAGCTAAGTGAGAGCCCACAGGTAGATAAAATATACTTTGCACCAGGAAATGGCGGAACTGAGACTATTGGTGTAAATATTCATATAAGTGAAACAGAAATAGATAAATTAAAGGATTTTGCAAAGACAAATAATATAGATCTAACTGTAGTAGGTCCAGAAGTTCCCTTAGTTATGGGAATCGTGGACCAGTTTGAAAATGATAATTTAAGGATATTTGGTCCTAATAGGGAATGTTCAAAACTTGAAGGAAGTAAGGCCTTTACTAAGAAGTTTTTAATTGAAAATAATATACCTACTGCTAAATATGTTAGAGTAGATAATTCTGAGGACGCAATAAAAAATTTAGAGGAATTTACATATCCAGTGGTCATAAAGGCCGATGGTTTAGCTGCTGGAAAGGGAGTAATAATAGCTAAAGATTTTAATGAGGCTAAGGATGCCATAGACACCATAATGGTGCAAAAAAAGTTTGGTCAATCGGGAAATGAAGTGGTTATGGAAGAATTTTTAGAGGGTATAGAGTGTTCTTTATTATGTTTTGTAGATGGAGATCACATAGTTCCTATGGAGAGTGCTAAGGATTACAAGGCCATCTATGATAATGACTTAGGCCCTAATACGGGAGGAATGGGTACCTACTCTCCTAATGTGTTATACGATCATGAGTACAAATATGTGGTAGAAGAAGAAATATTAAAGAAAATGGTAGGGGGATTTAATAAATACAAATTAAACTATAAGGGTATTTTATTCATTGGTCTTATGATGACAAAATCTGGACCAAAGGTATTAGAGATAAACACTAGATTTGGAGATCCAGAAACTCAAGTAATACTCACAAGATTAGAAAGTGATTTATACGAAATAATGAATGAAATTATAGATGGCAATTTAAAGGATATGGATATAAAGTGGAAAGAAGAATCTAGTGTATGTGTAGTATTAGCATCTGGAGGATACCCAAATGACTATGAAAAGAATAAGGAAATAAAAATTGAAGAAAATCATTTGAAAATATTCCATGGAGGTACAAAATCTATGGGAGATAAAATTGTAACTAATGGTGGGAGAGTATTATCATTAGTTGCTTTAGGAAAAAATATGGAAGAAGCTAGAAATAAAGTATATGAATCCATTCCTAAGGTGAATTTTGAAAATATGTACTATAGAAAAGATATAGGAAAGATTTAAATATAGCTTTCGTATTTATAAACCGGCTTTATCTGAGCCTATTTCAGGAAAATATATTGAAAATTTTTTCCATTGAAGTCCTTGTCACAAGCGAAAGTATGAATCTTCGTAGATAGGTTCATGAGTCATGTTGGAGTATCATAGGAAGTTGTGACGTTCCTCAATTCCAAAAATTTTCAATATATTTTCCCTTATAGACAAGTTACTGTATAAAGAAAGCTTAGTTTTACGAAATTTATATAGATGGCGTTTATCATTCATATAATTAAGAAATAATAGTATTAAGGAGTGATAAAAGTGATTGTTGTTAATACGGATTTTATAAATGATAATAAATTAAAAACTTTAGGTATAGTAAAGGGAAGCACTGTTCAATCTAAACATGTAGGAAAGGACATATTAAGTGGACTAAAGACCCTAGTAGGTGGAGAGATTAGTGCTTATGCAGAGATGATGGAAGAGGCTAGGGAATTAGCTACTAAAAGGATGATAGAAGAAGCCCAAAGCGTAGGTGCAGACGGAATTGTAAATGTTAGATATGCTACTAATGCAGTTATGCAAGGGGCAGCAGAAGTAATGGCATATGGGACGGCAGTGAAATTTGTATAGAAAAATTATTTAAGGGATAGGCTTTTATAGCCATCCCTTAAATTCATTTTTTATTTATTCGAACCTTCAAGGGTAGGCACAAGGAAAATATGGTAGATAACAAAAATGCACAAGTGGCAAAGAGAATGGAATAATAATAAGAACCCTTTAGATCATACAAATAGGCTCCCATAAAACTGCCAAGTGCAGGGCCAATACCCATTACTATTAAAGTTGCTGCACCCCAAATTTTACCTAATGTTTTTCCACCATATATGGAGCCTATATATCCAGCAACTCCACCTGGTTCTATGGCCCAGTATACGGAAAATAGAATACAAGATATTATACTATAGATAATAGATATTTTTGTGAAAAGTAAAAGTATACAGGCAACAAAACCAATGGCTGGTGCAAATATGAGCATGGTCTTTCTTCCTATGGATTCATAAGCCTTATTTGAAACAACCCTATCGGCCAATCTCCCCATAAGAGGCATACTAAAAAGTCCAGAAAAACCAATTATTACATAAAGATTTGTAGAAGTAGTAAGGGTTAATCCTATATCTTTAGTCCAATACATTACTATCTGAGTCCATATTAAAAATTCTCCGATTATACTTGTGATAAAAGTTAAAATTGCACCCCAGATTGGGAAGGTAGAGTAGGCTTCCTTTAAACTCCAAACATATTCGTTACTTACCTCTTGTCTAGTAACACCAAAGGGAGATAAACCGTAATCAGAAGGATTTTTACGACTGAAATATGATGCTATGAGTAATAGGATGAAAACTATTAAAGCTAATACTTTCATGGCAAGTCGCCATCCTAAAGTTAATAATAATTTTTTCACACCGAGACTTAAGATTATCTGAGCAGCAGGGGCACCCATGAAGGCTATTCCCCACATGGTAGCATAGGATTTTCCCACATACCATTTACGGACGGATATGGTAGAAGATACCCATAACATACCTGTACCAACACCTGCAAATAATACATAGGGAAGTACATAGCTAATATATGAATGTGCATTACTAGTTAAATAAAAACCAAGAGCACCTCCTACAGAGGCTATAAGATAGGCAGGTCTAGTTCCCCATTTATCTATTAGGATTCCACTAAAAAATGCAGTGAAAGCATAAACACTCATCATAAGAGAATAAGCCAATGATAATTTAGAAATGCTCCATCCAAGATCCGTAGACATGGGCCCTAATAATATGGAAAAGGTAGACCTATATCCAAAGAGGCAAAATACTGCTAGCCAAGAAGCACATATAACACTGTGGCCTAGCTTTTTTCCATTTGTTTTCTTCAAGTTATCCCTCCTATTATTTTTGTAAGAATATTCCTTTGTTTTCTTGTCCTTATGTAAAGTATGTTCTTTTTTTATAGGACAAATTCCTTCTAAAAGGAAAATATAATGGCAATTTGACTTCAATATGAAAAAAATAGATCATGCGTAGGAAGTGGAAAATGTTGAGAATTTGTTGAGTGGCATGTGGTAAACTTGGAAAGGTATAAAGGAATTATGGATATATTCATTAAACTGAATATATGGAGTACTGTAAAAGAAAATATTAAAGATATATAGGGGCCTAAGAGTTTGGCACATATAAATAGAAAGGGGAAGAGGATATGATTAAAAAGAACTTATCATTATTTTTAGTATTTGCAATATTATTTTCTTTAGTAGGTTTTTCAACCAAAACTACGTATGCATTAGAGGCGCATGTAGTTAACCTTGGAGACGTTACGCTTGAAGAGGTAGATGGTGGGGTGAAAATTTGTACATATAACGGGCCTCATGGAGATATTATTATTCCAAATACATTAGATGGGAAATCTGTTGTAAGCATAGGACGTTATTCATTTTATCAGGACAGACTAACAAGTGTAGTAATACCAGATAGTGTTACTTCTATAGAAAACACTGCATTTGCCTATAACAGAATAACAAGTGCAACAATACCAGACAGTGTTACTTCTATAGATGAGAGTGCATTTAAATATAATAAATTTCTAACAAGTGTGACAATAGGAGATAGTGTTACTTCTATAGGACGAGGAGCATTTAGCGATTGTGATGTACTAAAAAGTGTAACTTTTAAAGGAATGAAAGCACCAAATTTTTACAAGCCAGTACCTTCTATGCCTTGGATCAATGGGTGTTTTGATGAAATAGCTGAAGGTGCAATAGCCTATATACCAGATGGAAGTACAGGGTATGATGATACTATGTATCCATTCATTGATGGAAGTCCTTTAAAGTTATTATCAAGAGAATGTGATATAACAGAATGGAAAACACCTACTAACCTAAAGGTTAGTGAATTAACAGCTACAAAAGAAGTTGCGTATGGAACTAAAAGCATAACAATAGATGTAGGGGTGAGTGATCAAGCAGAGTGGAAACTGTACAGGGATGCATCATGTACTCAGGAAATTAATAAAACAATAAATTTAGATGTGGGAAAGAATACTGCCTACATAAAGGTAACAGCAGAGGATGGTAAAAGTAGCAAAATATATACCATAACAGTGGTAAGAAAGCTTGGAGATGTTACAGCACCCTATATAAAAGAAACAAGCCCTGGAAATAATGAACTAAAT
>NZ_JAOART010000007.1 GCF_025210435.1 Anaeromicrobium sp. | reverse complement strand
TGCTACTCCAACATGACACATGAACCTATATACGAAGATTCACACTTTCGCTTGTGACAAGGACTTGGGTGGAAAAGATTTTCAATATATTTTCCTGAAATAGGCCCGCATAAAGCAAGTTTATACACCAGAAATCTATATCTCTATTATAAACAGCCTCATAAACCATTGTCATTTTTGCACATGTAATTTATAACTTAATTAATCAATAGCAACTTAATATGAAAAGATATTAATATGTAAGAGTTTTTCGGTAAATGAATAAAAACTTACAAAATCTTTTTTTGATTCTGCAAGTTAAGTTTACAACTTTATTAAACAACTACAACTTTTGAGGTTATTTAATAAAGTCGTAAACTGTTAGTCTTATGAAACCTTGATTATTATTTATCAGGAACTCTACTTTGTTTAATATAGTTGTAAACTGGGATAGTGATTTTCAGAACATATTAATTCATTTTGTTTAATAAAGTCGTAAACTACACTTGCATAAAACTCTCAACTATTACATTATGTCCACATACTTCACTACTACGTATCGCATCTTTTACCATATAAAACAGAAAGACTCCCTATCTTTTTAGGAAGTCTTAATCCATTTGTAAACTACCTTGTTTCTAACTACAATAACTACTGATACTATATATTAGGTATAAAAAAGATCATTCAATAATGTTTAGTCGTTGAACTTCATATTATATTAATAATGGAAATTTAAGTATTATTATTTTCCACAACATTTTTTGTATTTTTTTCCACTGCCACATGGGCATTTTTCATTTCGCCCAAATTTAATTTTGTTTTTCCCTTTTACGGGTTCCTCATATACTTTTAGTTTGCAATTAGCTGCTGATAGATTGCTTACGATATCCTTATTTCCCTTGGGCATTTGCTTAGGATTTAAAATACTGAAATCTATATCTATTAACTCAGAATACTTGTTATAGAATAGATTTAATCCAATTGCAATAGAATCATTATTTTTTAACATAGATGATAATATATAATTATTATAAAATTCCAATGGTACATTTTCAATAGCAGAATTATGACAAATTAAATAGCAACTACACATACCTATTGTAAATTTATATAAAATGGGCTCTTTCATCTGAAGAAATTTATTAATATTTTTTCCGAATTTTAATCTCATCTGAAACTCCATATCTAAAAGGGTTCTGCCAACAAAACAACTCCCACTAAGACTTGTGTTATCCAAAATTTTTATAATTTCTAACAAACGAGCAGGTACTTCTTGCGTAGGTTTTTTGATAATATCATTTTCTTCAAAGACTAGTTGATTATAATAATTATCAATATCTTCCCTATATCCAAGCCAGCGAAACCTTTTATCATTGCCTTGCTTTTCAGCAACAAGTGAATATGTATTGTGCTTTAAATACATCCCTAAGTGATCAAATTCATCATTTAGGGAAATATTTCTTGCCAAAGTAGCTTTTTTTCTTTCTTTGAGAAAATGAAGAAATTGTATAGCTGAATCAAAAAAATGAGAATACATAAACAAATCGTTAATTGATATAAACACTGTATCGCTTTTAATCTCTAAAAAATTCACCTTCTCAGCTCGAGCTGCAAACTCATCAATTTCATCTACCATTATACAAATTTTTGTTACTTCTCTAAAATCAGATAGTGATAATGATGCCTTAACATTATGGTTCTCATCAAATATTTTTACTGATTCTTCACACTTTAAATAATCTAAAAATCGTTCTGATTGTGATGATGGTGCTTCTAATAAAAGCTTTTGGGCCTTGAAGTGTCCCTCCATGTCTGTCAAAGCTGATTTATAAATATAAGACCCTGCTTTAACTTCTACTATTATTAAATTATCGTCATAGATTATAATTGCATCATTTTCACACCATTGTTTCTTACTTCCTACTTTTTTATAATAATTTTCTAGATGATACTGGCAACCATTTAATAATTTACACAACAAACTTATCGGGAAAGATTCAGAAGTTGATTTTTGCACTTTATTCCACTGTTCAACATAATCAGGTTGTTTAGATACAATAGCTTTCTGTACAACCCTATAAAAATTATCAAAAACATTATCATAGTCAAAACAATAGTACTTGCCTTCAATGCATATAAATGGTTTTTTTATTATAGGCATGTCTTCTGATAACCAACCAGGATATTGAGAATCTTCAAAAAAACTCTTACATTCACCTACATTCCACGATAGCTCTTTAAGCAAAGTTTCTGGCCAATTTGTTATGATGCTTAGATCAAATAAATCATAATCTTTTGATTCCCCAACTACACTCCCTATTAATCTATCTATATCTGGGTATTTATCAATAATTTCATACTCATCTAATTTATTTTCACTCATTTCACGTAAAATATTATGAAGTTGTAATCCTTTTCGTGGTAATTCTAGCAAAATGGACTGCTGTATGTTTTTTAACCCATTAATAATATCTCGTGCATTTATTCCAAACTTTCTATATATTAACTCATCATGCGGAGATAACATATTATCCAGGTAAGGAATATCAAAAAATGAGTATCTTTTGCCCCTGCAGTACCATTTTATACAAGTATAGAAAATGTCATCATAAGATTTATTACCAAAGATTTCTTTTGTTCTTCTTAATTTTTCGGAATAAAAACTATAATATAAAAAACTATTTTCGTATAATTCCACAATTTTATTAATAATAATTTCTCTATAACTTTTAAATTCATTATTATCAATTGATGGTGTAATGTATGTTGAAGCAATTACACTTTGAACATATTCTAATGCTCTAGATTTGAATTCATTTTCAGTTGACATTTGATACTCTGATGTTACATTCAACATTGAAAACCGTCTTTTAAATTTACAGTAATCAAGTAGCTGCAACGGTGGACATTTAGATATCAACTCCCTAATTTCAAGAATTAGATTGTTTATCTTTAATTTCAACTTCATTTCACTCGATAATACTGTGTTTGTAATATCTAATCCGTTACATGTACCTTCTTCTGTTATAATTTTCTTTATTTTGTTTGACATCCTTTGGTATTTATCAACAAATAACTGATCAGACATTATATTTCTAACTTCATTCTGACTATGCTTACTCATGTGTTTGCACCTCTCATTCGTATCTTCTATATTGATAACGCAACTTCATGTTTAAAACATTCTTTTTTCTTTCTCTAACTATAAAATATATTTTCTATCAAAATTTGCAATTTCATAGAATTCTGTGTTAATAATTTTACAGTAACCCAATAGCATATTTACTACAAATTGTAAAAAACTTAAAATAGTTAACGCCTTATAATTAAATATCTATAATCTGTTTTAAGTTAAATATTTTTGTGTATTTTATATCTCTTCAAACTTACTACTTTTCAATCCATCCTTAAAATCTAATCTATTCTTCTTTATTTTTTGCAAATTGATCAATAATACTATTGTTAAATCTCATACCTGATTCCCCTCTATTCAACTATTTTTTAATTTTGAATATTTTTTCTAACTTTTATTATTGAACTTTTATATTAATTGTATGAAAAATTAGAGCAATCATAAAATAAATATGTCCCTGTCAAGTAAACAATAATAAAAAATTACTAAGCACTAGCTCTGTAATTTACTAGGCTAGTTTTTAATTTTAGTTAGATTCTTTCATGATTATAATGATATATGTAATTATTAACATTTAGTTTTCGTTCATCAACGTTAGATTGATTATGAAATTTATAAAAGTTATCCTTAAAGTGACCAAATAAACTTTCTATACATGAATTATTATAGCAGTTTCCTACTCTTGACATGGAGATACCATCTTTGTTATTAAGGAATTTTGTGTACATTTTAGATGTAAATTTTGCTCCTTGATTTACATGTATGATTGTTTTATTTCCTTGTTTATTCAGTATTTTTAGTGCCTTATAAACTAACTTATTACCATTTCTATTGGATACGTTATATGAAATTATTTCATTGTTGAATAAATGCATAATAGCAAATAAATAATATTTCTGACCATCTATACTTTTAATTGAGTTACATCGCACACTAGTTTCTCTAGTTTAACTATTCTAATCTTAAAATCCTTTGGATACTTTTTAAATTTTAGTCCTTTTTTAGCCATAAGAAAAAACCTTATAGTTTTCAGTATAATATAGTCTTTTTTACACTATCCACTATAAGGAGCTATTATCAAACTTCTTGTTTAATGTTTTGATTATACATTATTTGTTAACATTATATGGGAAATGACATATTGGTCAGATATTAATATATATGAATCTAATGCTTTCTTCAAATCATTGACTCAAATCTACTAATTAATAGTCCTTTCAAACCATAAAAGAAAATCTAATAACCCATAGACTACAGCTTGTACAGTGTATTTAGTTGGTGTGTATTTAGGATTTAAATATGGATTGTGCGAACCATTGTCGCTTGCCACTCTATAAATCGATTCAGAAAAAACTTCTATTACTCCATCGTAGTAAGTTGTAGTTGTCGGTTTGTAATTATTTTCCCTTGTTTTGTTCCCCATAAGATGCCTATGAATAGTATGAAATTTTATATCTTTATTAGGTTTAAGACAATCATCTGGTATAATATTCCTATTGATTTTATTTATAGTTTGCAAAACATCTTCTTGAATTCTCCTAACTGCAGATAAGTTCTTTTTAATTTGTGATAATTCTTTATTTTCCATATTCATTAGTAAATCTAATAAATCATTTTCTGTATCTTCTGATAGATATTGTTTATCAAATAATTTAAAAACATCTCTATATTTATGCCTTATTTTAATACTATCAATTTTTTCACCATTATTTTTTATACATTCAAACAACGCACTTATATCTTGTGTAGTTTTCCTATAAACTTTTTCATTGGAAAACCATTTACTAACAAAGTCATATCTTGCAGAGTCTGCCGTTAAGATTACTCTAGGAATATGTGAATAATTTTGGTCTAGATGCCCTAATGCAAGAGTAAGAAAGTCCTCACTTTCAATTTCTTGATCAGGTGTTTTTAAACATTTGATATCTAAAATTATGGTTGCGAGTTTATCCTTGATTTTAGGTAAACATTCAACCATATCTTTGTAATTTGTTCTAGTAGCTACTAATATATTGTGATGTTGTGCTTCATTTTTAAATCCTTCTGAAAAATCTGTTCTATCATCTACTAACAAGACTTTATACTCTTTGTCCATTAGTTATCCCCCTCTTTATTTAATGTTATTTCTAACTTCATACCAATGTTAGTTTTAATTATCTTAAATTCACCTCTATGAGCTTTAATAACTTTGTTGATATAGGCTCCCCCTAATCCATGACCCTCACTTTTTTGAGATTTTTTTCCCATCTTTATGTATTGTTCTTTAGTTATGTTGAAAGCTTTTCCATTATTGCTATAATAAATAATTACTTTGTCTTGTTTTTCTATAACTTTAAATTCAACTTTATTTTTTTTCTTTCTGTTCTGAAAACTAAAAGCATGCATTTCCGCATTTCTTAGCAACTGCATAATTAACTCCTTGATTGAAGGTTTATGCGCTATTATTGATATGTCCGGACAATCTACTTCTATCTCGTATTTTCCAGTATAATCCTTTGCTTTTTCTTCTCTAATTTCTCTAAATATACTTATTAGATTTACGGATTCAAAGTCACCATCATTCAAGTTTAATTGTACAGTTTTTTTAGTTTCGCTTATAATACTTTCGAAAGTCGTAATGACTTTCTCTATCCTTTGTATTACTTCTTCAACTTTTTCTGCATTATGATTTTCTTGCATTTCAAGAGCAATATCACCAAAATCATCTAAAACTTCTACAGTTTGATAACGATCACATAAATGTTCCATTAATTCTTTCTCTGTTAAGAATCTTTTTATTACATTAATATCAAACTGCATTCGAGAAATGTACGGAAGAGTGTTATGTGCAAGTATACTTATAACAGTTTCTTCAGCATCAGCAACTGAATCTTCAATCTTCAATGCTTTAATACTCTCCTCGTAACGCATTTTTTCATTTTGTATTAATAGTAACTTCTGCTCTTTAACATATTCCTTTTGTAGATCTATGCTAGGAACGGAAATAACAATATCTAAAAGCTCAGATTTTGTAATTCTAGGAATAATTCCTGTTTTTAATGCTTCTAATTGTTGTATAACTCTTGGACTATATAACTGATAATACAAATATTCAAAATCTATTACGTCTTCTTTAGGCACTAAAGCTATAACATTTTTGTCTAGAACTACATCTAATAATTCTAAGCACTCATTATTAATTATAGTAGGTTTCAAATTATCTCCAATTAAAGCAACTATAATTGCTTTTGAATCTATAATGTCATATGGCTTATCTATAATTTTAGTTTCTAAATTATTAATATCAAAAAACTGTTCTGTTATATCCTTATTTAAGTTTTTAGTTTTTATATAGTTAACCTCTATTGTGTGAAATTTATTTGCATGAATTCCCATTATTGGATGACTATATACAACATCTTTAATTCTGCCACTTTTCCCTCCTTTTAACATAATTTTATTTTCTTTAAATATTGGACTATATTTTTTATAGTTTAAATCGTATTTTTTCTCTCTAATCTCATTTAAATCTACAATAGTAGAATATCCTTCTATTTCTATATAATCTTTATAAACATCTACTGCTTTTTTAATATAATTTTCATCAAATTTTTTAATTTTTACAGTTGTATCGATAAACATTATTTTACCGACTCTATAAAATGGCTTGTTTTTATTTACTACTACAATAGCCATTTCACATCTACTATTTTTATACGTCTCCCTAGGTAAACTTATAATGCTTTCTATAATATCATCTTCAACAATTGCTTTTCTTATCTTTTTTTCACTTCCCTTGGAGTACAAAGATTTCATTGGTAAAACAATTACTGCTTTCCCTTCTTCATTAAGGCTCGCAATTATATGTTGTATAAATCCATACTGTAAGGTATTTTGGGATGGGACACCATATGTAAAACGGTTAAACTCGTTACGTATAATTGTTTCATAATGGCTATGATTTCTAGTAGCAACTGGAATTTCTGATATAACTTTATCAAATTTTTTCATTTCACTCATTGAGATGTTCTGAGGTTCTAAAATTGTATCTCCTAAATAAATTTCTATATCATCAATACCATTCATAATCAAATTCATTCTACACAACGAAAATATCTCACTACGTATTTCCTGACCAGACCAGCGTTGTAGCATTTTGTAAGAATCAATGTGCATTTCAGAGGCCCTTCTAAGATAATGCACTATTCTTGTATAGAAACTGCCGATCCCCATAAATGGATCATATACACTTTCTCCTAATTTTACGTCTAGAATCTCAACAGTTAATCTAGTAATATCGTCATTAGTAATATAGTCATCTTTTCTTCTAGAAAAAAATTTTTTAATGAGCTTTTCATATGCTACACCCATATTCTCAATACTAATACTTTCCATTGACATATCTATACGGTCTAGATATAGAATTATGGGTATTAAGCTAGTTATATTATGAAAATGTTTAAAATTTACTTCTTTAAAAATTCCATTTAAATTATCATACTCTATATCAAATTGCTTGAAAGTAGTATACAGTTCATATTTTAATTCATCTTCATATTTATAATGAGTATGTGCAGCTATGTTTCTGATTCCCTTCCAATTAACATTGTATTTTTCAAACTTAATCTCATCTACCCGTATGTCGTGAATTCTTTTAAGAAAAATTAAAGTTAAGACATAAAAACTTAAATCACTATCATATACATTAATCTCAGAGTCAATCATCTTATAGATATAGTCAAAGTGATTTTCAAGTTCATTGAGGTTTATATTTCTATTTTCATTTATCATTTAATCAACTCCTTAGTAGATGGTTACTTTTGTAAAAATTTAACTTCTCGTATCATTATTTTTAGTAATTCAAACATTAATATCTAATATATTATTAATTTTACATCATTACCCAGTATAACGTATATGGTATTATATTGTCTAAAACACTTAAATCTTTCTGATTAATTCTATCGACACTAAACTTTTTTTAGTATTAACATTTTTATACAAATTCTTGACTATCCAAATATTGTTCTTTGGTTTATATCATAATATTTTCTATAATTTTATTTTTTCATGAATGCATTTATCACCATAGGTGAATTTAATCTTTTGTTTTTGCTTTATGAGATTAATATTTTCTTGAAATTATTAGAAATTACTGTATCTAGATTTTCTATCTCCAAAATATTTCCTACTATATGATAAACCTCTTTGAGCATAACAGGTTTATATCTTTTACCTTGTACTTTTGTATAAGGACCATCGCTTTCAATAAGAATTTTATCTTTTGGTATATTTATCAGATAGGAATGTATTTTATTTTCACTCATCATATTACTATTAAGAGAAAAATAACAACCCAAATTAATTAATTCTTGTAAATGCTTCTTACTTCCATCAAACCAATGAATAATACACTTAGCTGGCCTATATTGTCGCAATATATCAATTAACATTTCTTCTGATTTTCTTGAGTGCACAGAAATAAGTTTATTATGCTTCGTACCCATCTTAACAATCTCACTAAACACATTTATTTGTAATTGCTTGTTTTTTTCATATTTTTTAGAAAAATCTAACCCAACTTCTCCTATATAATTACTTTGTCCTATACAATATTTAAATTCCTTAATTATAGAACTATTATGTATTTCACAAGGATGAGCACCCAAAGCAAATTTAACATATTTAGTCTCAGGGTACATATTTTTACAAGATAAAAATATCCCTGGACTATTCGTCATACATAAGGTGTATTGCTCTAATTTATTTATAGTCTGAAATAACATTTCATGATTTCTATAATGGTCTAAGTGAAAATGTGTGTCTATTAATCTACTCATAACTACCAATCCCTACATATTGTTGTATTTCTTCATTTTCAGATATCATCTCGGCTATATCTTTCATTGTTTTCTTATAAACAATAAGAAACTTATCTATCTCTTCGATTGTAAGTGGTCCAGTACACTTAATCAATCTTTTTAGTTCATTCTCATCCAAATTATTATATCTGTATAAAGAATTAATAACTGCTATTGCATCATTCATTTTAACTTTATGTGATGCATTGTTTGTAAGAAATTCTAATGACAAACTATCTTCAATACTATATATCTCATCCACGTTTAATCCTATCAAAGAACTTTTGCGTATTAAACACGGGTAACAATAACCACAGTTTCTTGGATATGTTTTATCACCTTCTCTATTCCATCTTGGTAGACATGGATGTGAACATGATATAGTTAACCCTACCCCTCTTTTAAACACATTATTGTCTTCTACAAGATTAACAATCTCACGTTTTGTTTTATATGCAAAAAAATTACTAATATAATTTTTAATCCCAACACTTTTTAAAATTTCATTATACTTTTTTATAAAAAAAGGATGAGTTGTTCTAGTGCTGCATGTTCCTTTTCTGCTATTGGTTAGTGGTATGTTCAATCCTATGAAACCATTTTCGGGTATATATACAGGGATACTATCTCCTATAATTCCTGCTATAGAAACACCTATACACAAAAATAATAATGACCTACCTCTTGATGTATTTTCACTTCCCTTTAGTTTTTTACCATTTCTATATGGTGCTCTAGAATTCGCTGTAAATCCAATAAATTCTATATTTTGATTTGGATAAGCTTCTTGCATACTATTTTTTAATTTTTCTTGTTTTTCAGCCAATTTAGGATATTCATTATGTCCAACAAAGCAAACTGACTCTCCTTCACTTAATACTTTTATTGCACCGCAAAAAGAATCTAGCCCGCCCGAAAATAAGCTTACCGCCGTGCACTTACTTATATCTAATTTATTCCGTGTTCTTTTTGAATATTTTCCGTATATTTTATTTGTTTTTCTAAAATTGACATCCCATATATCACCGGTTAGAAAAGACAAAGTTTCGTTCCATAATTTAGTTGTGCCACTCCATTTTTCGTAATTTAAAACTGGTATTGATATTCTAAACTCTCTTGTCCATTTATCATCAGTAAACCATCTACTCACTCTCTTATCTACCGCAAATACGCTTAATGCTATTATACTTAAATCTTCATATATTGATGATATGGGATTAATCGATAGTCTACGCCATACATCTTTAATACTTGAAAATATTGTTGCTTTTTTTTCGTGATCAATAGAAAAAACAAATGCCTCTTTAAAGTCATCACTTGGTTCTTCTTCGTTACACTTGTTAACCCAAATATCCATCTCATCACTCCTCATATAAATCTTCAAAAACAGAAAAAGCGTCTTCACATATTTCTCTTATATATTGTTGACCTGCTAAGTTTTCAAAATCTATTTCATTCATTTTTTCAATTTTTAGTTCTTCGTAAATATTACCTCGCAAATAGCCCTTTATTTCTTTTAGTATCACTTGAGTCTCTTTTGGACTCTTAGTCTTGCTTATTCTTTCGTAGAATCTAAATTCAAAATTTAATCCAGCAAATTCAGCAAGTATTTCTCTTAAAAACTTTTCTTCATTAATGCTTCCCAAATCTTCTAAGTCATTAATTTGCAAGTTTTTCATAGTCAATGATAATGCATCTAATGCAAGAGCATCTTCTTTTGTGGCCCCATTGTTAGTGTAATACAATAATAGTTCATTGAAAATTTCATCGTTTGACTTGTCAATTAGATCACTTCTCCCGATGTTCTCTAGCGCATATGGTATACCATTACTCTTAATATTTCTAGCTAAACCTATAATATTTGATACCGCTTTGGGCATTCTACTCTTCGAAAATCCATCTGATTTCATCGCTGTAGCATATTTACTTGCTACTTTCGCGACATTACTACTATTTGGTTCTTTGATCAAACTAGTTACAGCGCGTTTAGCTTTGGACCATTCAATTTTTGTTGGTGCGATATACCCCTTTGATGTTCCCAATATACTCCCCCCTACATTTGTCAATTAGCAATTATTTTCTTATATATACTTTCTTTTAAATTTTTACTCTTCATCTCATCTAAAATTGGTTTCACACAACCATTTGATATTATAAGCATTTTTTTTAGATACGGAACGCATGGAAGACCAAGTTTAATTTTAGGCATTACTTTAATTTCTTGCATAATCTTCCCTCTATAACCTTTTGCTGATTCAAAAATATGACGAATCACATACCACTCTAATTCACCATCTTTAATTTTAGGCAACAATGTAGTAATAACTTCGTCTAAAACGCCTGGTTCAATTTCTCTTAGTTCAATCATAATATTTTCTATTGTTGCTTCAGACGCTAAACCAATCTTTTCAAGAATATTTTTTGCTCTCTCTGATAACCCATTTATGGATATATTGTTTTTTAATTCTTCTCTAGATAAATAAAAATATTTATCTAAATTAATCTTGTACAACTCTTTAGGTTCTACTTCCATCCAATTAATCACCCTTGGAACCGCCCATTGGCTTAATTGATCTGCTACCTTACTTGGATTTTTTTTAATTTGCATATATATATCTTTTAATTTTTTGTTTTCTATATCAAATTCTTTATTCCACTCGTTAAGTTCTTTAAATAAGTCTCGGTTTATTTTTTGTAATGCTAGCATTTTAGCCAATACTTGAACATCTACACCATCTTTAAAATACATATCTGCTAAATTTCTCTTTGTCATAAATGTATTCAAAAACCTTTTAGCTTGGCGTGGATTCCCTTTTAATGTAGCTGAAACAATTGCTTTAATATTAGTAATCACTTCCGAATTTTTTAAGTATTGCTCATTGTCTAGTTCACTTTTAAATGTTAGGCCTAAACTATCAATAAAATCATTTATTTCATTTAAACTTATACAACTCTCACGAACGACAATTTCTTCTTCAAACAATTTTTTAATCAGTTTTACAAAGTCATCTTCTTTAAGATATAGTTGAGCTATTAATAATAATAGATAATTCTCAATGTCTTTACTAGATAATTCCGGAATATGTATAGGCAATTGAATAATCTTTTCAATGTACTCTTTTGATATTTCTACCGAAGAACCATCTATTGGTGGAAATTTTCGTTTTATTGCATATTGAATTACCGTCTCATCCGCTGCTATTATAAATGTTGTTCTCTTTACTGATAAAAACAGTTTTATTGCTTCAAGAGTATCTATAATTCTATCTGGATTACATCTATCTAAATCATCAACTAAAACTATTACATTATCTATTTTTGAAGCTTCTAAAGCACATTCAAATTCATCTCTAAATTTCCTAATATTTTCTACTGTTGTTTCATTGGGATCTTTTACATAGTTATCCTTAAATTCTTTAACTGAATTAGTCGCTCCACTAATTAATTCGCCTACCTTTTTTCCGTCTATATCAGATGGAAGACTTAATAATAAAGGAATAGGATTACCTGATACTATGCTTGCTGCAAGTGGTGCACCTTTTGATATGATATCTGTTCCTAACTTAAAATAATCAATCCTTCTTAATAAGGCACCCAACTTATCTTTGATTCCACTAAATTTTGATTCATTTGCACGTAATTGATTTAATAAAGCTTCCATTAATGCTACTTTAGCATCTTCATATCCCTCAAACATCCATGCATTTAATTGTATACATGCAATGTTATTTTTCTCTTCATCTAACTCTGTCTTAATCAATTCGAGTAAAGTTGATTTTCCTGCACCCCAAAGACCAAATAGACCTATCGTTAATGGATTGTATTGCTTTGTTTTTACAATTTGATCTATTAATTTTGCATATGGACCATAAAATAGTATATCAATGTCCGAAGCATTATCTAACCACATAAATATCCCCCTTGCAAATTACCTCATTTAAGTTCCTATTAAGGTACTTTATCACTATGTACAAATCTATTTTACCATATTCTTACTTTAAATTACATATTTTGCATAACTACCATAAAAGATATTTTTGATAATAATTAAATCGTGTATAACATAAAGTTTTACTTATAAAAAAAGAATAGATTTTTAAGCATTTCATCTATTCTCTAATAATTTGATTTATTAAGTTTTTGACACTTGCAAACTTTACTTGTGAAATTCCAGCTCTTTTAACCAACTTACTCTTCAATATTTTTTCTCCATCTTTTTTCATTTCTTCGTTTGCTATTTTAATTTTACGTAATTGATGTTTTTCACTTGTTTCTACTACACTTTCTATAAAAGCTTTAGTTTTAGGCATTTTATCAATTGAATTTATTACACTCTGTATGTAATTCAAATCTAGATTCCTTAATAAATAATTCTTTGTAATTTTTTTGTATCCAGCACTACTATAAATGCTAGTATAATTCATTTTAAGTTCCATTATTACTTCTTCATCTCTTTCTTTCCACTTCTCACTCCAGATATTAAAGGTAATTAAACTTTTATATTTATAGTTAGTATTAGGAATGTTGGCAAAGAACCATTCTCTATCGTTCCTATATAACCATTTATATTCTAAAGGCAAATTATTTCTTATCTTATTTTTATTAACATCCATATTTAATCTTATGTAGTCTGATACCTTTTCTCTATAAATTTTCTTCTTCACTTTTAATATTTCACTTCTAGTTCTATATCCCACTTCAACGTGATTATCTAACCATTTTTTATCGTTTTTATGTAACCATGTATATGCATTAGTTATCCCCTCTACTATTTCACTTCTTGTATGTTCTGGATTTTCACTTATATATTCTAAAAAGATTGACCTTCTCTTTTTACATTCATCTTCAAAGCTTTTAATATATTTAGCCCTACTTATAGGCATATTAGATTCAAACCATGACCTATCATAGGTTTTACATTTTTCATATTCATTTCTATACGCGCTTTTAATTTTACTTCTGGACGTATTGGGGTTATCTCTCATATAGTCTAACAGTGTTTTTTTCCACCTTTTTAGTGAATCATCATTATATTCATCCAATGCACTGCTAGGAATATTTTCATCGAACCATTCTCTAGCATTTTTTTTTATGTATTTATATTCAACCCCCAATGTTTTTATTAATTCACTCCTATTAATCTCTTGATTTTGTGCAATAAAACTTTTTAGTTTTTCCTTGTATAATATAATGCGCTCTTTCTCGTAATTCTCTTTGTTATTTACATAGATAATATCATTTGTACTATCAAAAAAATGATCGATTTTTTCCACAAGAATATTAATTAACAATATATGTCTAATCGGATCTATTACATATTTAGGTTTATGGGATAAATTCATTAGCCATTCGCCATGTCCCCCTCTTCCTAAACTACACTCTAGTTTATCAAGTATTTCATTCCCATATATTTTTTCCATTCTACTATATAGATTTTTCCGAATCGTATTTCCATTAGAATCCAGCATATTATTTTTCTCTAGTAAAAACATGTATCTTCTATACACTTTATCTATATTGAAATTCTTAACATTTTCTATAATAAATTCAACTATCTCTGCTAATTTTAATAACTTGACATCCGTTTTTTTATTAAGGTCAATTTCAAATATATTAAGATTCTTGTAGCTATATGAAATCAAATCTATCTCATTTAAGTTTTTTATTTCTTCGTTATATTCATTAAGAAAACATAAATGCTTTGTGCAAACATGTACTCCTTTTACTTGATGATTTCTAATAAAATAAGCAACACCATAATTTGTATAATGTTCCTTTACACATATAGGACAATATCTTAGTATTGATATCCGGCTACAATTACTACTAGTCACTCCTATTAAATTTATTATAGATCCATTTCCATTCAAATAAATATCTTTTATTTTTTTTTGACTTTCAATAGATATAAAAGGTTCATATATGGGATATAAAGTA
Source organism: Anaeromicrobium sp. (assembly GCF_025210435.1). Lineage (GTDB taxonomy): Bacteria > Bacillota > Clostridia > Peptostreptococcales > Thermotaleaceae > Anaeromicrobium. The sequence continues at coordinate 1,420 of NZ_JAOART010000007.1, read as the reverse complement.
TTGTTCTTAAGAATGTCCTCACATCTCAGATCAAATTTGGCTGCAATATTTTCTATAAAAAATCTAGTCCCTGTAGGTATATATAATGATATGTTTTTGCGTTCTCTATCAAATAAGTCTTTACAAGTGTGCGCATTCACATTATTACCAGAAAGTTTATGACATCTTAAAACCCAACTATAAAATAACTCATCATTATGATATTCTCCTATTACAGGAACTTTCATTAACAACACCTACTCTTTTAAAAACTACAATTTACATCTTTATATAATGAGAGATATTGAATATAATCTGAAATTTTATTCAATATATGCTTTTTTTATTTTACCTTCCATCTTTAATCTTTCATATCCTGACAATTCCATAGTATCTAGTTTATTTTTTTTATTCTTCTTTTTGGAACTTACGTTTGTTTCTTGATTATAATCACTCGTTTTAATTTTTTCTAATATCATTTTCTTCAAAAACGAAAGGTCCTTTTCATATCCCTGCTCTTTTAAAATCTTTTTAACGATCTTCTGGGCTTTTTTTTCACATACACCTATATCTAACATGCTAAAGATTAATTCATTCTCCATTTCTTGTTGTCTACACTTAATCTCTTTACTTCTATTTTCGTATATCATCTTAATTTTTTCTTTATTTCTAAATTCGTCTTCATAGCTTTCTCTAATAACATCATAATCAACACAATATAAATCTTCATATTTGCAAATTTTTTGTGGATCTCCACTTCTAAGAGCAGCAATCATTGGACTTGTTAGTTTCATATGCTCATTTGCAACTTTTCTTATTAGTTGAACTGTTATTTTTTCTTTTTTAGATAATATAGCTTCTAACTGGGTAGCCATGAAGAGTTTTACAACTCTATCCGTTATCCCCATAGTTTCTTCATACATAACTTTTATAAGTTCATCATTGAGCTCTACAAAATTATGTAACCATTGATATTTCCAAATTTCGCTTAAAAAATATCTAAAATACGTGTCTTTCTCCATTCTATTCCAATATATTTCTCCCATACCTGATGTTCTTCTAGCTTGTCTAAAATCACTACTCAATACCTGCTCTATAGCTTTATATGTTCCACAATATATTATAGGAACATGCATTCTATTTTCTAAATTAACGAAGAAATTTAACACATCTTCTCCTCGACTCTTAGAACTTGCTAAATTCTGAATCTCATCTATAACTAAAACACCCAATGCATGCAGCTGAGTAATATGAGTCATATGTGACAGCATATCATCTTCACTATTTCTAGATTTTCCGTCTGACCTACGGACAGTGAAAAGGAATTACTATCCAAGGTTTAAATTACCATTAAAAAAGTGTAGAAAAAAGTCATAGTCATCCTTTAAAATATAAGTTCGGCAAAACTTATATGGAAGGAGCTTGACTATGACAAATAATC
>NZ_JAOART010000115.1 GCF_025210435.1 Anaeromicrobium sp. | reverse complement strand
TGTCTGTGTGTGTTTACTGCCATTAAGTTGTTGTTAATTCTCATAATTATTCCTCCTTGAGTTTTGTTTAGTGAGCTTCCTTTCTCACCTTTATTGATCAATTTTTCCTTACACTATATTTATCGGTAGTATTTAATAATACCTTATAGTTTCTTCGAACTTTTTTTATACTTTTATATTTATTCTATTATAAATATATTTAACCAGGTACTCTAGTTAATTTTTAACAAGTATTGACATATCCCCTAGACTGTCATATTTATTATCCTTTAGTAAGGATATAATTTCTTCAATATATTTGCTATTATGCAATATTTGTTTTGATAAACTTTGGATTAATTGTAAGGTTAGTTCATCATTTAAGCCCTTATGATACCCTCCTAAGCCAATAAGGTGAAGTTTAACCATACTGTATAAAACGCATAGGAATATATATGAATCCCATACGGATTTAAATTTTCCAAAGGGCATAAGTTCTTTAAAATATTCATTCACTAAATAATTTTCTATAATATATTCTTTCTCTTTTAAATATGAAGCTAAATATTTATTATAGTTATATTCATATTTTTTTAATATATCTTCATCTTTTACACTCTCGTTATAACTTAGTCCAAGGAACATTTCATTTACACATTCAACATATCTCTCATTCGTTAACCCATTTGATATTCTCTTTTGTATTAACTCTTGTGCTATTCTCATTTGTACTTTAATATTAATAGGTACCTTTTCTAATTCTCCTTTCAAAATTCCTGCCTCTATTACTTTTCCCATTTCTTCCAAAGTAGCAGGTACATTTTTTGCTAATCCATTTTCATATAATTCTTCTATTTCCTTATAAACAATTCCTAGTATTATTAGTCTTTCTCCCATATTGTAATCTCTATTTTGTAATAAACTTAAACTAAACATTCTGATTTCCCAAAAATATTTTTCAAGTCTATTTGAATCCAAATAACCCGCTGTATCTATTCTATTGTAAAATAACATTCTAATATTAGAATCTTCTTCTATTTGTTCAAAAGCCATTCCCTTTGGATTTAATAGAGCTAACCTTCCTATTTCTGGACAAGACATGCTAGCAGATCTTTCAAACCCGCCATCTACCATTTGTACACATCGGGGATATGTTGCACAAGTATATGACAAATACTCTTCCCCTAGTGTCCCATGGATTCTACAAAGATTTTCTTCATCTAAAAAGGCACATCTCCCTTTTAAATCTAATTCAATTTCCCCATAGGAATAAGGTGATTTGCTATTGGATATTTTACTTATATTTTTGCTAAATATTGGTTTTAGTTCCTTGTGATTTATTTTTTTATATTTCAAATAGGCTTCTTTATCTATATTTACTCTCCAACCAATACAACAACTATCTTCACAATTTGCACCTATACATCTAAAAGATTTCATATATTCTGGCTGTAGTACAATTCTCTTTTTATTTGCCAACTTTAAACGCTCCTCATCCAAAAACTTTTCTATTTTCTCATAATTTTTTTCAAGTCCCCTAAATCCACAATTCCACTGGCTGCCTTTTTATTTTCTTCTTGAATTTCTAAATATACTTCTTTTCTATGGATAGATACATACCTAGGAGCTTTTATTCCTAACTTCACTTTTCCCTCTTCTATTCCTAGTACGGTTAATTCTATATTTTCACCTATGATTATACTTTCCTTTTCTTTTCTCGACAGAACTAACATGATCTACACCTCAAGGATTTTATATTTTATAGGATAATCTTCCTTTAGGGCCACTTGCATTGCCCTACACTCTTCTATATTTACTATTATAGGGGCTTTTAAATTCATTGTCATATTTTTAATATTTTCTGGAATAACTACTATAGAGTATACTCCTACCTGTTCCTTTTTACTTATTTTAAGTTTTTCTAGTATGGCTTCATCTAAATAAAAATCATATTCCTTATTGAATATAAATGGATCCGTTATGACAAATGCCAAATCTGGATTTTCAATAGATTGAATCCAATTGAAAGGATTTTCCTTATCTTCATTTGAAATATATAAATATTTTTTTAACTCTTCGAAACCAAATAATCCCTCTTCAAAATTAATTATATTCTCTTCTATAACTTCTATTTTTCCAAAATGTTTAGTTTCTATGAACATAACCATGTCCTCCATTATATTTTATCGTTTACATATTCTATATTTATGCTAGGTTTTTGTCTTAAATAAATATCTACTTTTCCTTGATTATAATTTATTGTAGGTTTATTTACCTTCACATCTATATTAGTTTTTCCACCTTCAAAATCTATTTTATGTTCTGCTTTTGTGGCTGTTATTTTAGGTCTACTTTTAGGTATGAACCCTATATTATAATCTTTCTTAGGAAAGGCATTATTTACACCTATATTTTTTATGGGCTCACCATCATTTTCTATTCTCATCATTTCATTTCCCTCTGATGAGATCTTCCCTATGGCTTCCATGGACTTTTGTTTTCCCATTTGAGCCGAATGCTTTATGAGGTCAAATATTTTCTTATTTCCACATTCACTAAAGCATACACTTTGATCTATTTGAATCTCACTATCCTTTTTTTCTATTTTCATTTCCAGTGGTTCTCTTTTCATTGTCAAATCTGCTTTATGTTGCTTTATTTCTAAAGTGGCATTTCTAGTTTCTATACCTATTAATGCAGGTGTAGTATTTACTTTTAAAGGCACGATAAAACCTCCTAACCCTAAACTCTTAGCTTACTTAATAAAATCTAATAAACTTGGTTGTATTATTTTAGCACCTATAGATAGGGCTGCTCTATATACACTTTCTTCCATTTTCATTTTCATTATGGTCTCTGCCATATCCACATCTTGAGTTTTAGATAATAGTTTATTAAAGTTAAGTATATTATCCTCTGTACGCTTTTGATCTAATTCTAATCTATTAGTTTTTCCACCTATATCCGATATTATGGACAATATATTAGTCATATTTTTATCTATGTCCCCTAATATATCTGTAGTTTCTAGTTCTTGTTTTTTTACAACGGCCTTATCAGAGGTTGTATCTACAGCAAATCCTAATTTAGTAGTAGATGTTACAGTAAAGTCATTAAATGTTCCCGTAGGCTCTTTCTTATCTCCTATAAACATTATCCTATTGTCATCAGTCATTTTAACCTTTACATTAGAACTAGCTGCTTTAAGTTGATCTTGTATTATACCTACAAGCTTATTTCTTCCAGATAGGGTATCCATATTATAGGTTCCCATAGGTATCTTTATAAGGTTCCCATCCACATTAAAACTAATTCCACCAACTGGACTTTCCATGATTCCCTCTAATTTGTCACCTACTACTATTGGTGATATTCTATATTTAGAGGCTTCATTTGCTGAATGTTCAACTGTCTGAGTTCCTGTTTCTGATATATTAGCACCACTAGAACCTATATTCCCTTCTATCTTAAATTCTTCATCTCCTTCAAAATTCAAGCTACCATTAACCTTTATATTCTTATCTTTTAATTCCTTATGGGAATCTATAGCAGTTTGAATGTCACCCGTAGTTAGAGCTTTTTTAGGTAGATTTAATTCTATTCCATCTATTATTATCTTCTTATTTCCACTAGCATTGTCTAAATCTGGACTTGTAATATTAACTTTATATGTACTTAACTCCTTTGCTTCTACAGAAAATTCCACATTTCCCGTGAATTTCACGTCAGCTCCATCTTTTATTACTTTTATTCCCTTATTCTTTAAAAACTCATTTTTATCTATTTCAGCTTGTATATCTGCTACAGTAATTGCCCCCTTAGGAAGTTCTATCTTTATAGTGTCCTCACCTATATTTATACTAAAAGTTTTAAAGGTATTCACATTAGTATAGTCTATACTACCACTTACCTTATCCGTTCCAAAATCACTTTCAACAAATCCTTCTTTATAAAAAACAGAATTTTCACTATCTGATTTATCTAGTGCCATCTCTAATCTAGTTAAAGTATCATAGGTTCCTAAAAAACCTATTTGAACTAATTCATCTCCTGTTATATTAACATCCATATAATTTCTAGTTCCTATTTCAATTAGCTTGTCCTGTTCTAACTCTTTAGACGTAAGTTCCTTATTTAACTTATTCAAAAGAAATTCTTTAAATTTAGTATCATCTATACTAGGATCTACTGCTCCTCCTGGAGATAAGAACTTACCATTATATTTTAATCTTTTCACAGTTTTCCCATCTATTGTAACTTCCACTTCTTCAAAGGGCTCATCTAAAGTATTATATCCAGAAAAGAGGAATTTTCCTGCAAAGTTAGTGTTTCCAATAGATATAATTTGTTCCTTTAACTGTGATATTTCCTTTTTCGTGGCAGCCCTATCTTCCGCTGTTAAAGTACCATTAGATGCCCTTACAGTTAATTCCCTTACCCTTTGTAGGGCATCCTTTAATTGAGTTATGGCCGTTTCACTGGCATCTAGCCAAGATAAGGACTCATCTATATTCTTTTTATATTGTTCATGGCCAGATATATCTGATGAAAGTCTTAATACTGTAGACATGCCTACAGGATCATCTGATGGTTTATTTATACGCTTTCCAGTACTCGCCTGATTATCAAGCTTATCCATATTTATCATGTGATTATTTAAATTTCTCATCATATTACTAATCATCATATTATTTGTAATTCTCATAAATATAACTCCTTTTAAAATTTTAGGTGACGAGTTTACGGTCATAGGTTACAGCTAATTTTATCCTGTCACCGATCACCTGTTACCCGTCACCCTAATTATACTCCCATCCTATTAATAATAGTATCTAACATATCATTCATAGTGGTAATCATTCTAGCATTGGCATTATAACTTTGTTGAAATCTTACCATATTACTCATTTCTTCGTCTAAGGAAACCCCTGATACGGATTGTCTTTTTCTGTTTGTTTCTTCCACTAACACCGTTTGATTTTTACTCATATTCTTAGCTTGACCCGAATCAACACCTAAGTTAGCTATTAGGGAGTTCATAAAATCTCCAGGTTTCCCCCACTTAAACATATCTCCCTTATCCTTTAATTTATTCATTGCAAGGATATTTTTACCATCACCTGGCAATCCTTCCTTTGTTGAACTGGCTGCTATTTTATTTAAATCCCCGTCAATGTCATCGCTTATCTTAATAGTATTAGATGGATATTTAGGGTCATACTCAAAAAATTTTATTCCAGTATCTCCATTTAATCCATATCCCTTTTCATGGACTTTGTTTACTTCATCTGCAAATCCCCTTGCAAACTCATTTAACCTTTCCATATAATAGGGAATACCCTTTTTATCTCCATCTATATTATCTCTTCCATCTATTAATGCCTTTAATTTTCCTGTACGAATATTAATACTTGATCCATTTTTCCACATTACTTCCCCTAAATTAGGAGCATCTGCATCATTATTTAAAATCTTTCTATTTTCACATACTAATTCTTCAGATTTATTATGATTTACAAGTTGATTACCACCTATTAAAACTTGTAATTTACCTTGACTGTCCTCTATAGTTTGAATATCTGCCAGTTCTGATAGTTTATCTAATAATAAATTCCTTTGATCCCTTAAATCATTGGCATTAGACCCATCTAACTCAGCTCTAAATATTTGATCATTTAAAGCAGCTATACTCTTTCCATATCCATTTATCTCATCCACAGTGGCCCTTATATTAAAATCTATATCTTGTTGCATTTTCCTAAATTGATTACCCATCCTATTTATGGTAGTAGTAAAGGCTATGCCCTTCTCCCTAACCAGGGCTCTCACTGTTTGATCTTCTGGATTTGAACTTAATTTTTCTAAACTTTGGAAGAATTCATCCATGACCTTTCTTATTCCAGAATCAGAGGGTTCGTTCATGACAAGCTCTACCCCTTCTAATATTTCACTTCTAGCTGCCCATTCCCCTAGGTTTTGATTTTCACTTCTATATTTTAAATCTAAAAACTTATTTCTTATTTGAATAATTGCATCCGTTTCTACTCCCGTTCCTAACATTCCCTGTGAGTTTGGTATAGGAAGGGGGTTTCCTGATTTCACTTCAAGGCGTTGTCTAGAGTACCCTTCCGTATTTGCATTGGCTATATTATGTCCTGTTATATATAGGGCCCTTTGACTTGCGTGAAGTCCACTTACGGCTATATTAAATCCAAAAAAAGTTGAACTCATATTATCTTATCCTTTCCCATCAAAAAAACTATTTGAATATTTTTCATCCCTATCATTTCCCTTATAAACTACCTGTGTATTTTTTAAACTCGTGTATAAGTTCACATTAAACTCTATGTAATCGAGGGATTGATTAATTAATTTTTCATTCAAATCATTTAGTCTTTTTATTTCCGTTAATATTTTTTCTAATCTATTTTTTAAATCTACTAATACTTTAGAATATTTTTTATCTACCATCTGTATAATCTCTTCTAGCTTATCTACTTTATGAATATTTTTTTCCTTTAACAGATTTCCTATTATTAGATTCCTAACCCTATCGATTTTACTTACTTCTCCTATTATTTTTTCTTCCTTAATAGTCATCTTATCTAAAGAACCTATTTCCTTATCTATAATAAGTCTAGTTTTTTCATCCGCTATCTTCATATACTCTTCATATACTTCACACTCTTTTTTTAATATGACTATTAATTGTTCAGTAGACTTACTCATTTAGATCACCTACGTTTCTAATGTATTTGGTTATAGATTAATAAACTAAAAAGGTTCCATCCATACAGTAAATTGCCTACGAAGGTAACAATAAAACCAATTTCCCACACAATAATTATCCCTTCAATATCCTATCTGCTACCTGTTCCATGGAAACATTAAAAGAACCTGCTTCTATTTTCTCTTTTATTTCATGGACCCTTTCTTCTCTTATCTGTGGCAATTTTTTATAGGCACCATATGCCACCTGATAATCCCTACCCTTTTGAGAAATATCCATTTTATCCTCTTCTTGCTTAAACTTTTTACTATCTGCTTTTATAGGTTTATCATAAGCCTTCATTATTTTGTTTATATTTCCTATATTATTTATTTTCATAAAAAAACACCTCGCTCTACCAATTACCTTATTAATAGTATCGGTAAAGAGAAGTGTTCTCTTAACATATATTTATTTTTTTTTCATACTGGCAGTAAACATTTTATTTTTATCAATCTCTTTTTTCTTTGGTTTTTCTTTCTTCTTTATATCTGGCGATAAACCCTTTCGCATCTCTTCCACACATACATCACAAAATCTACCTGTTTTAATTCCCTTTCCGCAACGTTCACATTCTATTAAAAGGGATGAATTTTCACTTACTATTTCAAGCTTGCCCTGTCTTATATATCTTAAAATCGTATCCTCTTCAACTCCCGTTTCTTCTGACACCTCAGCTAAATTGGCTCCCGGATTATCATATATATATTCCCTCACAGTTTTAAAGCTTTCATCCTCTGTTCTTCTACATCTTTCACAAATTTTTGTAATTCCCGTATATTGAAATATCCTTCCACATTTTTTACAATTCTTTAATTCAGCCATACTATCCCACCTATCTTATGTATTTTTTCCTATGGAAAAGGTTATAGAATAAATATTTTTAGGTTTTAATTTATTCAGACTATCACAACAGGCATCTATTGTACTTCCTGTTGTAAATACATCATCTACTAATAATATATTTTTATTTACCATATTTTCATTGTGTACAACTCTAAAGGCATTTTTCAAATTTTTTTGCCTTTCCATTTTATTTAATTTATTTTGCTCTAAGGTTTCATTATATTTAATTAGGGTTTTATAATCTGTTTTTATATTAGTTCTTTTACTTATATATTTACATAAAAGCTCTGATTGATTAAATCCCCTTTTTCTCTTCTTGTTTTTATGGATGGGTACAGGTATCATATAATCTATTTCTAAATTACTTTTTAAAAGTTTGTCACCCATTATTTCTGCCATGTGATATGCTAAATAGGTCTTTTTACTAAACTTGAAATTATGTACTAATTTTTTAGTATTATCATCATATAATACACAGGCCATATTTTTTTCAAAGATATGATCATTGTTAATACAATCAAAACACCTATTAGTAGTCTTATGTATACTAATAATTTTACCACACTTTTCACAACTATTATTTACCCAATTCACTTTTTTGTGACAATTTTTGCATAAGGAATATTTTTCTGTAGTATGAATGGGATTTTTACACATGATACAATATATATTTCTTGGATATATTAGGTCTAGTAAAAAGTCCACAATACTTTTAATCATTAATAACACCTGCATCTACAAATTTTCTTAATTTATTTAAAAGTCCTGAATTTCTCTTTCTTATCCTATGGTTATCCACCATGTTTTTAAGGCCAGACTCAACACCTACCATTACTACTAATTCCTTAGCACGGGTAACTGCCGTATAAAGTAGATTCCGAGTAAGTAACATGGGTGGACCAAAGGATATGGGCATTATGACTATGGGAAATTCACTGCCCTGACTCTTATGGATAGTTATGGCGTAGGCCAGTTCTATTTCATCTAATTGACTAAAATCATACTTTACTACCTTTTCTTCGTCAAATATTATATGTACTTCCTTTTCTTCCTTGTCTATAAAATCAATATACCCAAAATCTCCATTAAATACGCCTACTCCTTCTTCTTGGCTATTCATATTTTTCCACTTTAAATTATAGTTATTTTTCATTTGCATTATTTTATCTCCCACACGGAGAATTTTATCCTTCATTTCCTTCTCTATCTTGTAGGGTGCTTCAGGATTTAATACACTTTGTAGTGTATTGTTTAAATTGTACATGCCTACAGTTCCCTTTTTCATGGGAGTTAATACTTGTATATCCTTTATGGGATCACATTTTTTAAAGTTTGGTAATCTCTCTTTACTAAGATCCTTTATTATTTTTACCATGTCCTCTTGATTTTTCCTGGACATGAAGAAAAAATCCTTTTCCTTTTTATTTAATTTAGGATATTCTCCCCTATTTATTTTGTGAGCATTTACCACAATCATACTCTCTTTAGCTTGTCTAAATATTTCATTTAACTCAACTACCTTTATTAATTTACTTTCTATAATGTCCCTAAGGACATTACCAGGGCCTACAGAGGGTAGTTGGTCCACATCTCCCACAAGGATAAGCCTAGTTCCTAGGGGTAATGATTTCATAAGACCATGCATAAGCCTTATGTCAACCATGGACATTTCATCTATTATCACTACATCTTCTGTTAAGGGCTCATCCTCATCCTTATTAAAGCCTAGTCTATTGTCTCCTTCCATGTATGAATACTCTAGTAATCTATGGATTGTCTTGGCTTCTCTCCCTGTGGTTTCACTCATCCTCTTAGCAGCCCTTCCCGTAGGAGCAGCTAAGGCTATGGATAGATTATTATCTTCTAATATTTTTATTATGTTATTTATAGTTGTGGTCTTTCCCGTTCCTGGCCCTCCCGTTATGATTAGGATTCCATTTTCAGATGCTGACTTTATGGCAAGTTTTTGTTTACTCGCTAAGTTTATATTTTCTATTTCTTCTATTTTTTTTATTTCCTCTTCTATGTTATCTGATATATGATTAACTTTTACACTGGCCATGTCTATGATCTTTCTACAAACATAACTTTCAGAATAAAATAGGGACATTTCAAATACACATATTTCTCCATCTATATTTTCCATATGTATTTCGTGGTCTATAGTAAGCTTTACTAAAGTATCTTCTATTAAACCCTTAGGGACAGTTAATATACTGCTTCCGTCCTTTATTAAATTATCCTTTTTAACATAGGTGTGCCCTTCTAATGAACAATTGTTTAATATGTATTTTATTCCACATCTTATTCGATAGGGGGACGTGGGGTCTATACCCATTTTCTTTGCTATGGAGTCTGCTATTTTAAATCCTATTCCTACTATTTCATCTGCTAGTCTATAGGGATTTTCTTGTATTAGTTTTATTGCTTCATCTTCGTATTTTTTATATATTTTTATGGCATAGGCAGGAGTTACTCCATATTGTTGCAAAAACATCATGAGTTCCCTTAGATTTCTTTGTTCTTTAAAACTCTCCATAATTTTTTCATATTTAGACTTGCCTATACCACTTATTTCCATAAGTCTAGCTGGATTAGATTGCATTATATCTAAGGTATCTTTCCCAAATTTGTTCACTATTCTTTTAGCCATTTTAGGGCCTACTCCCTTTATTATTCCCGATGATAAATATTTTTCTATTCCCTCTATAGTATTAGGAGTAATCTCTTTGTAGCTTATAACTTCAAATTGTTCACCATAGGTAGGGTGCTTTATCCATTTTCCATTAAAAGCATATGTACCCCCATCATTTATTACGGGCATATACCCTACCACAGTTATTTGTTCTAATTGATTTTCTATTAAAGCCACCGTATAGGCATTATCTTCATTTTTAAATATTATTTCTGTTAAAACACCTTCTATTTCTATGGACATTTCTTTTCCTCCTATGGAGATATGGATTTATATGTTAATATATTTAATCTTTTCTATATATAAATATATTATACAATTAGATTATTTTAAAGTGGAAAGTATTATCTATTTCATTTCCTTTATCATTTCCTTAAGTTCCATGATTTCCATATATAATCTACCTATATGCTCCACAGTAGCTACTTGTCCCAATTCATAGGACATGGGATTTTTTTTCGTATTTTCATTTAATATGAGCTTTACATTGTTAAAATCCCTTTTTACACTATGGATTCTTTGTAGTACATCTATTTCATGTCCATTTTCCATTATTAATTTAGTGTGCCTTCCATCCTCTAGCATTTCTTTTACAAAATGAAAATTCACATATCCATAAGCTCCATCGTTTTGAAACTTAGGCTTTCTAGTTTTAAAGGGAACTAGTATGAGTTCTTCATTTATTACTATGGGAATTCCTAATCTCTTATTTATAACTTTTCCATATTTTCTTCTAAATGCACTTAAATGTAGTGCATATTCATTACATATTCTCCTTAAAACAGTTCTTACTCTTTTATACTCTATATGGCTATTTTCCATGGTTATTATGTTAGTTCCATTGCCCTTATCATATATGGGAATTATAGCTATTATGGATTCCTCTAGTATATTTTCTATTCTTTCCATAATCTTACCTCCCTTTCTCCTTTTCGAACATATGTTCGTATTCATTATACCTAATATACCAGAAAAAATCCACATTTCAATGGTAATTTTTTCAAATAATTTCATTTTTTATTTCCTTTATGGCCCTTACTTTCATTTTTGCCCCCCTATGATAAGTTAAATTCAAAGTGATACATATGTCTTTTAACTTCATCTTTTTAACATAATAACAACAAATTATTTTCCTAGAAGTTTCATCTAATTTTTCTATAGCCTTTATTATTTCATCAATTCTTTCTTTTTTAATAAAGTTCTCCTCAATATTTTCTCCAGACTCAAGAATCTCTAATAGGGATTCCTTCTCTCCTTTCTTTTCTATAGGCACCGTATCTAATCTTCTTTTATTGCTTTTATTCAAATACATATACTTAAGTCTTATCTTTACGTATCCCAAAAATGGCCTATTTTCATATTCCCTAAATTCCTTAATACTTTTTAGTATTTCTACTTTCCCATCCTCATACAAATCCTCAAATAATTCATTAGTATAGTTATACTTTCTTATGGAGCTAATGATTAATGGTCTTAAATTTTCAATTATCTTTAATTTTGAATCCTGATCTCCAACTTTAGCCAATTCTAAAAGGTCCTTCATTCTATATTCCAAAGAATATCCTCCAATGAAGAACCGGTTCCTCTTTTATTTGCACAACTTTATTCTACTTACAAATAGAGGTTTTGTTAAATGACCACTTATAAAAAGTGAATCTCAACTTATAGAAAATGGTTAAGGGTTTAGAGTTAAGAGTCAAGAGATTTCCTCCCTAAACCCTTAACTCTAATCTCTTAACCATGTTAATATATGCAAAAATAAAAGGAGCGAAAAATTTTCGCTCCTTTTATCCCTATTCTAAACCTTCTTTTCTTAAGATTTCAGCCTTATCTGTCTTTTCCCATGGAAGATCCACATCTGTTCTTCCAAAGTGACCATAAGCAGCAGTTTGCTTATAAATTGGTCTTCTTAAATCTAAATCCCTAATAATTGCAGCTGGTCTTAAATCAAAGTGCTTGTTAACTAGCTCTTCAATTTTTTCTTCTGCAATCTTTCCAGTTCCAAAAGTTTCTACTAATACGGATACTGGTCTTGCCACACCTATAGCATAAGCAAGTTCTATTTCACACTTATGAGCAAGTCCTGCAGCAACAATGTTCTTAGCCACATATCTAGCCGCATAAGCAGCTGAACGGTCAACCTTTGTAGGATCTTTTCCAGAGAATGCTCCACCACCATGTCTTGAATATCCACCATAAGTATCCACGATGATCTTTCTTCCTGTTAGGCCTGCATCACCTTGAGGTCCACCTATAACAAATCTTCCAGTTGGATTTATGAAGTACTTAGTTTCACCATCTAAAAGTTCTACTGGTACAATAGGCTTAACTACATTTTCAATTAAATCCTTTTCAATAGTTGGTTGTTCCACTTCTGGTGCATGTTGAGTTGATATAACTATAGTATCTACTCTTACTGGCTTTCCATCTACGTACTCTACCGTTACTTGAGTTTTTCCATCCGGACGAAGATACTCTAATGTACCATCTTTTCTCACATCAGATAATTTCTTAGCTAATCTGTGAGAAAGGGAAATTGGCATTGGCATAAGCTCTGGTGTTTCGTCACACGCAAAACCAAACATTAATCCCTGATCTCCTGCTCCCGTGTCTAATTCATCTTCCATTTGACCCTTTTTAGATTCTAATGCCTTGTCTACTCCCATAGCAATATCTGGTGATTGTTCATCAATAGAAGTAAGGACTGCACAAGTCTCACTATCAAATCCATATTTAGCTCTATCATATCCGATTTCTTTGATAGTTTTTCTTACAACCTTAGGAATGTCCACATAACAATTAGTAGTAATCTCTCCTGCTACTAATACTAATCCTGTAGTAACTGAAGTTTCTGCTGCCACACGAGCATTCGGGTCCTTTTCAAAAATTGCGTCTAATATGGAATCTGATACTTGGTCACATATTTTATCTGGATGTCCCTCTGTAACAGATTCTGAAGTAAATAATCTTCTTGCCATTTTAAAACCTCCTAGTTTTTATTATTTTCAGGTAACTGGTGACAAATTACATAGTGAAAATTTTATATAATCTCTCACCAACCACCTGTATTATTTTCCTTTATAGTTTTACCTTAAAAACATTAAAAAAACCTCTTCCCAAAGAAGAGGCATCATAATTTAAAAATTATTCTTGTCCTCATCTTTCAAGATTATTTTAATAATCTTGTAGGATTTAGCACCGTGTAAAACACCGGTTGCTGGGCATCATAGGGCCTATTCCCTCAGCCACTCGCAATAAGGATTTGCTTTTATTATATTTTTCAATTTATAGTAACATTTATGTAGAATTATGTCAACAACTTTTTTCATTTATATACTTGCCACCACATTACTTAAATAAGCAATGATAAGGGCAGCTATAGTATTTCCTATGAATATATTTATAAGGGCTGGAAGAAATCTTATCTTAAGAAGTGATGCTGCCATGGCCCCTGTCCACACTCCAGTTGTAGGTATGGGAACTGCTACAAATAATAATAGTCCTATGGCCTTGTATTTATGGACAGTACTTGTCCTTTTAATAGTTCTATTTATTAATTTGTCCACTATCTTCTTCATATATGAATTTTTCCTAAGCTTTTCAAAAATAGGTTCTAAGAATATTAATAGAAAAGGTACAGGAATCATACTTCCTATCATCCCTATTATTATGGCCTTTATTGGATCTACTCCCATGGATATCCCAAATGGTATGGCTCCCCTTAGCTCAACTGCAGGCACAGCTGCCACTAAAAGAACTACCATTTCCTTTGACATATAATTTAGTAAATTAATCATTCAATTACTCCTTTAAAGAATTTTCTAAACTTAATTATATAATATATGTATGTAGAGTTAAAGAAGAATCGGACTCTTTTAATTTACTTTTAATATAAATGAAATTAACATATAATTAATTATAATATTTAAAAGTTTATGGTTAGCTGTTAGCTGTTAGCTGTTAGCTGTTAGCTGTTAGCTGTTGCAATGGTGAGATAATAGTAATGTGTTGTCAAGTCTTTTACCGCTAACCGCCTACTGCTAACCATAAAGAAAGGAAGAAATTAATGAAAAAAATCGTAGGATGCGTTAAAAGAGCAGTTGAAGAATTCAATATGATAGAGGATGGAGATGTGGTAGGTGTAGGTATATCTGGTGGAAAGGATAGTTCTGCTTTACTTTATGCTTTAAGATTGTATCAAAACTTTTCTAAAGCAAAGTTCAAAATAAAAGCTTTAACTTTAACATTAGGATTTGAAGGATTCGACATAAGTCCCCTGACAAAATTCTGCAATGAATTAGGAATAGAACATGTGGTAGTGCCAACCCAAATAGGAAAGGTCATATTTGAAGAAAGAAAAGAAAAAAATCCCTGTTCCCTATGTGCTCGTATGAGACGTGGTAGACTTCATAATCTTTGTAAGGAGCTAGGAGTAACTAAATTGGCTTTAGGCCACCATGGTGATGATGCCATAGAAACCTTGTTTTTAAGTATGTTTTATGAGGGAAGACTAAATACCTTTGAACCCGTAACATACTTAGATAGAAAGGACTTAACCATGATTCGTCCCCTCATGTATGCCTATGAAAAGGATATTATATTAGCAGTTAAAAGACATGATATACCAGTAGTAGAAAGTCCTTGTCCTGCTGATAAAAAGACCAAGCGAGAATATGCTAAAAGATTAATTAGTAGTATAGAAAAGGACATTCCAAATGTACGTGGAAACATATTACGTGCCCTAGAAAATAAAGATCAAATGTATTTATGGTTTAAAAAGTAGTCATATATGCCCCCTATTATCTGTATATATAATAGGGGGGGTGTACTCTTTGAAACTAGACTATTTAAAATCCCAATTAATCACTCGCATCCACCATACGAGTGAAGAAGCTTCAGTTAAATTAACCCATTCAATAAGGGAAAAGCTAAGTGAATCCACAATCATAATATGTATAGGTACAGATAGGTGTATCGGAGATGCCTTAGGTCCGCTGGTAGGAACTCTTTTAAAGGAAAGAAACTGTCGTTTTCCTGTCTTTGGAACCCTAGATAATCCAATCCATGCAGTGAACTTGAAAAAGCATATGAAATATATAAAAGAACATTATCCTGATTATAAGCAACTTGCCATAGATGCCTGTCTTGGAAAAGCTGAATTAATTGGAAATATCCATGTGAAACAGGGTCCCATATTTCCTGGTAAGGGTGTGGGTAAAAAGTTACCAAGTGTTGGTCATTCGTCAATTATTGGCATAGTGGATAAATACCATAGTGACGATTGTTTTTCTATCCACACAGTTCGACTAAGTCTAGTTCGAAATATGGCCATGACCATAGTCAATGCCATACTTGAAGCAAGTTTGTTGAGTTAATACATAAAAAGACTAGGCATAAGGCCTAGTCTTTAATCAATTCACTTATAATTCCAGCCGCCTGGCTTCTCTTTCCATTGCCCTTGTATGATAATTGTTCTAGTATATTATCCTCAAGTCCTAATTTTTTGGCTTTAGCTATGGCAACTTTTGCCCAATCACTAGAACCACTTATTTTTTCTATTTCTTCCTTTGTCACTTCTATTTTCTCATTATTATTCTCATATGCATTTATGGCCAATTGAATTAATTGCTCTCCTGTTATGTTTCCATTTGGATTAAATTTATTATTTCCTACTCCATTTATTAATCCATTCTCTTTGGCTAGATATACATACTCACTTGCCCAATTAGTAGTGTCCATATCTTCAAATACTTTATCATTATCTTCATTAAATGTGTCAAGACCTAGAGCCTTTACTAAAATAGTTGCCATTTGAGCTCTATTTAAATTATCATCTGGCTTAAACTCTCCGTTTTGAAAGCCTGATATAATATTCTTGGAAGCTAGACTTTCTACTGCGTCCCTAGCCCAATGACTATTTAAGTCATTAAATGATATATTTTTTTCTATTATTACATATTCCTTGTCCTTATCTGCTTCAAATTTTATAGAATTTTCTTCTACTGTAGATGGTACAAAGTGTAGTTTCTTGTCTTTACCTAGTACAAATACATTAGTCATTTTTTTATTTTGGATTTTCGTATTATATATAACTGGTATTCTTCCTATATCTTCACTTGCATTCACTTTAAATACTTGAGTATATATCTTAGAATATTTACTTCCCTTTAGGGTATTCATAGTCTCTGACATGGTTTTTTTATTAATTTCCATACTTATATTTTTGTTATGTTTTTTTAGATTATCTAATACATCTTTTTTAAGGACCATTACCAAATCCTTATTTTCCATTCTTATTTCTTTCTCAACTTTCTTTAATATGTCTGAGTCTAAAATTAATTCTACTTTTTCTTCGTTCGTTGTAATTGGTACATTAATATAACTATCATCTTTTGCCTTTTTAATAAATGTATCCATATTCTTTTTATCTATTTTAGCACTTGCTTTATTTCTCTTTTCTGATATATTAACCTTTGGTTTAGAGGAACCACCACCGCCTCCACCACTTGATCCACCACTTGATGAGCCTCCAGAGCTTCCAGAACTACCACTTTCTATGGTATCTTTATCTAATTGAAATTTTAACTTTAAATCATCTTTGTTTATTTTCTTACAAACTAGACTTGACATTAATTCTGGTGAAAATAAAACATAACTTCCTTTTTTAAGAGGTCTATCTATTATTATTTTTCCATTATTAATTTTATATTTTTGCTGACTGTTTGATGCATTGTACACTTCTTCAAAATTACTTTCCTCTACTACAACCCAATTATAATTTACTTTTCCATATACTAAATCTGTTACTGTATAATCATTTTTTAATTGTAATTTTTTTAAATTGATTTGTATTTCATCTGTCTTTTGTTCTACTGAAAAATCTTTTTGAAAATTATATATCATTTTATCTTTTTCATGTTTTGCCACCTGAAGAGTTGTATTCTCTATCGCATTTATATTATCACTAGATATTGTAATTTGTGCTATTTTTTTTTCATAATTATTAACTTGGTCTAATGCTTGTATTTTAGCATCTTTTAATAAAATGCCATGTAAATAACTATTATTTATTTCTTTTGGAAAATCTACAACTATATTTAAAGTTCTATCATCTATTATTCTCACTTCTTCTTCTGCATAGAACTCCCATAGATGAATATATCCTGGTTCTACCCACTTAAATCCTTCCTCTAACTTTATTTCTATAATCCCTTCTTTATCTGGAAAACTACCTATAGCAACTTCCTCTATTTCAATAGGATATACATTGCATATATCTTTGTCTTTAAAATCAGCTATATTAGCAATTGTTATTGTAGTCTCTTCATTACATGCATTAGCATATCTTAATGTCCCACTTGACCCAGACCTTACATCCACTTCTACTGTCATTTCACCTTGTTCTAGTGCTTTACTATATAATGGAATCATTAACATACCCTTATATTCTAGATTTTTCACTTTAACTTTAATTTTAGTATTACTTATCTTTTCTATATCTACACTACTATCCTCAATATTATTATATATGTAGGAATCTCTATTTATACTTTCTTCAAAGGTGCCATGTTTAAAATCATCATCTTCTAACCATTCACTATTGGCAAGTTTTAACACAATAGTTTCCTCATCATCAAAATCCCCATATTCATTTTTAATTATTAACTTAGGTGCTAATGGCTCTACTAGTTTTGTACTTACAGTAATATTTACTTGCTTGTCTACCCTTATATCAGGAATCATAATTTCTGGCTCAGTTGGAGCAACAGGTTTATTACTTTTAGTGTCTTCATTTAATTGAATTTTTAACTTCAAATCATCTTTACTTACTTTGTCGCAGACTAATCTTTCCATTAATTCTGGTGAAAATATAACATACTTTCCTTTTTTAAGTGCTTTATCTATTATTAATTTTCCGTTGTTTATTTTATATTTTTTCTCCATTTCTGGAAAATCATATGCCTTTTCAAATCTACTTTCTTCTGTAACTATCCAATTATAATCACCTTGTCCGTCTAACAAATCCACTACTGTATAATCATTTTTTAATTGTAACTTATTAAAACTTATATCTACTTGGTCTACCTTTTGTTCTACTAAGAAATCTTTTTCTGAATCTAAGTGATATATCATTTTATCCTTAGTGTGGTGTGCTCCCCAAATACTTGTTATATCTATAGCGTCTATATTCTCACTTGATATTTCAAGTACTACTGTTTGTTCTTCATAGTTGTTTATCTCGTCTGTGGCCTCTATCTTTGCATTTTTCAGTTCAACATTACCACAAATATATTTATTAACCTTTTTTGAAAAATCCACTACTATATTTAAAGTATTGTCGTCTACTATATTTACTTCCTTTTTACCTATAAAATCATCCGTATCAATATAGCCTGGTTCCACCCATTTAAAACCTTCTTTTAGTTTTATTTTTATAGTTCCTTCCTTATTTGGAAAACTGCCACTGGCAACTTCTTCTATTTCAATGGGATATATATTAAATATGGCTTTATCCTTAAAAGTGCCCATATCATCAATTGATATAATAGTCCCTTCCTTTGATACTCTAGCATAGGTTATACTTTCTTGTGTAATAACCCAACTCTTGCTATCTGTTATTACTATCATATCACCCTCATCTAATGGTTTGCTATATAAAGGGATTCTCACTTGGTTTTCTTTACCTACATTATGCACTTTAGCATGAATAGTAGTTTCATTCTTCTTTTCTATATATACACTACTACCAACAGTCTCTTCTCCCCATTTTGTTATATAAGAATCCCTATTCATATTTTCTTCAAAGGTACCACTTTCAAAATCCTCATCATCTAACCAGTGAGCATTTTCTAATTTTAATACAATAGTTTCACTATCATCAAAATCATTGTCATAATTTTCGATTCTTATTACAGGAGCTTCATCTCCTATTAATTTTTCATTAATTCCAATTGTTACAATCTTATTTACGCTATTATCTGAACTAGCATAAGTTACTGGAAATAGCATGGATAAAATCAGCATGCTGGCACAAATTCTTCTAAAATATATTTTCATCTACATCCCTCCAAATTGTAGAATACCATACATATTGTGTCGTAATTTGTCAAAATATGAAACCTAGAGAAAATTCTCCAGGTTTCATATTAGTTATATTTTAAATTTTGAAATATTCTCTTTTAAACTACTAGATAAATCTCTTAAACTTCTACTAGAATTAGCCACTTCCTCCATGGTAGCACTTTGTTCTTCCATAGATGCGGATACTTCCTCTGTGGATGCGGCATTTTGTTGGGCTACTGCCGATAGATTTCCCATCACATCTAGTAGAGACTCTTTTCTGCTCTCCATATTTTTAGAAGCTTCATTCAATTTCTCAATACTATGGGATGTACTATCTATATGGGTTTCTATTTCCCTATATTTTTCACCTGTATTTTTAGTACTTACCTGTTGTTCTTCTATTATACCTAGTACCTTTTCTATAGTATGAACTGAAGCACTAGAATTTCTTTGAAGTTCACTGACAGCTTCATCTATATGACTAGTAGATAGGGATGATTGTTCTGCTAATTTTCTTATTTCTTCTGCAACTACTGCAAATCCCTTACCTGCATCTCCAGCTCTTGCCGCTTCTATGGCAGCATTTAGGGCAAGTAAATTAGTTTGTTCTGCTATGGAGCTAATGACTTCACTGGCTTCATCAATTTTTTCTGAACTTCTATTAGTTTCTAATATGCCATTGTATACGTCCTTTACAGCTTTATCACTTTCTTCTGCCTTTTTATTTAAATCATTTACTATATTTAATCCTTCTTCAACAGAAATTACTACCCTTTTTATACTTTCATTTAATTCCTTCATATATTCTTGATTTTTTTCTATATCTTCACCTAGTTCATTTAATTTTTCTGAACCATTCTCCGTATCCCTAGCCTGATTTGTAGCACCTGTGGCTATTTCCTCTGCCGTTTTAGATACATCCTCTGAAGCATAAGACATCTCTTCTGATACCTTTATAAAGTTTTCTGCCGATATATGTAATTGTTCTGAACTATCTTTAATACTATTGACCATATTCTTAAAACTATCATTCATTAGATTGAATGCATTAGCCAGCTGACCTACTTCATCTTTTCTCTTTAATAGTTTTTCTTCCATATTATTACTTAAGTCACCATTTGCTAATTTTTTTGCCTGATCTGTAACTAATCCTATAGGTTTTCCTATTCGTGTTCCTAATAAATAGGCCACTCCTAATCCTAATACTAATACTACTGCCGTCCATAATAGGATCCTTTCTCCTAAAGTATCTAGTTCTCCTAATACTTCGTCTTGAGTAACTGATATGGCCAACTTCCAATTAGTTCCTTCAATAGGAGTAAATGCCAAAAACTTTTCTTGTCCCCTAAAATCATACTCTCCCGTATCTATTTCATCATTAATCATTCTCCTTGTGAGATTTGCAATTTCTTCTAAATCTGGATTATTTTCCACATCTTCTAGTACATTATACCTATTTATTACTAATTTATTATCCCTATGGGCTACTGCAAATCCCTTTTCATCTGTCATATAAGCATATCCAGTTTCACCAATTTTCACATCATTAATCATATTGCTTAAAAAATCTCCATTTTTCACAGCAGCAAGGACACCTGTTATTATTCCATTTTCCCTTATGGGAACTGCCAATACTATTACACTCGATCCATCTTCTACACTTAATATAGGATTAGATACGTTACTTTCCCCATTAATTGCTTTTTTAAAATATCCTCTTTCCTTTAGTTTATAAGTTTTTCCATTTGTAGCTAAAGCGTGGCCATTAGTATCAATAATATCCATTATATTATATCCATATATGGACATTTCTTTCCTTAAAAAAACCATCTTTTCTTCCATGGATATTTGAGAATTTACAACCTCATCCCTAATGGCAATTTTCTCTAGTTTATTTAATTCTGCCTTTATGCGACTTTCAAATACTTTTGATGACTCCTTTGCTATGGCTAATAGATTCTTCTTCTCATTTAATAGAAGAGCCTTAGAAGAATTCATATAAGCTGATATACCTAATATACTGGTAATTGCTAATACTAAGCAAAAGATATAAACCATTAATATGTTTTTTATGCTTTTCATATGTCCATCCTCCGTACTATATAGTTTTTTCTTGATTCTTTGTAAAATTATACCATCTTCCACATGGTATTTCTATGTTTTTCTCTATTTTTCTACACTTTTAGTGATCTTTTACTATAAACTAAGGATTTTCCTCACACATAATTTTCCATCCATATATGAAATTTTAAAGTTTACCTTTTCTTATATGATATAATGAATATATTATTCTTCAATTTCAAATTTAAACAGGAGTGATTATATTTTGAAACCAATGAAAATACCAGGAGATAGGATTGAATGGAATAATTTGCTATTACTCTATAGATTTGCTTTAAGTGAAGTAAACACCAAGCTTAGTATATTAAATGAGGAATTTCAATTTATCCATTCACACAATCCTATTGAACACATTAAATCTCGTGTGAAATCTACTAACAGCATAGTATCTAAACTAAGTAGAAAGGGCCATGAAGTTACCCTTGAAAATGCAAGGAAATATATCCATGACATTGCAGGAATCAGGATCATTTGCTCCTTCACATCGGATATTTATACAATTTATGAATTAATAGAAAAACAAAGTGATGTAAATATTATAGAGATAAAGGATTATATCAAAAATCCCAAGCCCAATGGTTATCAAAGCTTACATCTTATCGTGGAAATCCCAGTATTTCTCTCTGATAGGACAGCCCCAATTAAGGTGGAAATTCAAATAAGAACCATCGCCATGGACTTTTGGGCAAGCCTTGAACATAAGATATTTTACAAATTTAATAAATTTGTTCCAGAAGGTATAACGGATCAATTAAAGGAATGTGCCGATGTGATCACCCATCTTGATTATAGGATGCTAGATATAAAAAATAAAATGGCCCAATACAAATAAATTTATTACAGTTAATGCTTTTAACTATAAAATTAATTTCTTTATACAAAAATCCCCCTTGGTTTTCTTCTTCCAAGGGGGATTTTTATCATTTTTCATTAGATACATATGTGTATATCCCACATAATATAATAATTCCACCTATTATTTGCCATATATATGGCATTTCTTTAAATATTATAGCCGCCCACACTATAGAGAATATGGGCTCTGCCAATACCACTGTAGATACAAAAATGGCCGATAAATATTCTAAGGCCCAATTACATACACTATGGCCTAATAGGGTACACACTACAGCTAGTGCCAAAAATATATACCATTCCCTCAACGGATATGGGTGTAGAGGTACCTTCATAATAATACTTATTATTATTAAAGTTATAAAGGCAACTGAATAAACTATAAAGGTATAGCTATTTACACTTAGTTCCTTTCTAGCTTTATTCCCTATAGATAAATATATGGCAAAGAATAATGCAGCACTTATAGCTAAGGAATCTCCCCAGATTATGTTACTACCTAAGGTATAATCTCCTCCAGATATTAAAGTTGCTCCTACGAAAGCTATTATTATACCTATTATTGCCTTTTTATTTAATCTTTCCTTAAAGAAAACATATCCTCCAGCTACGGCAAATATGGGAGAGGTATTTACTAATACTACTGCACTTGCTATGGATGTGTATTTTAAAGATGTTACCCAGGTTAAAAAGTGTAGAGCTAAAACTATTCCACTTATTACACACCATTTTATAGTATTTGTATTTGCTGCTTTCAGTTCTTTCCTATGTTTTAAAATTATCATAGGTAACATGATAACTACTGCTATTCCTAGTCTATAGGATGCTATTATTAAAGGGGGAGCTTGAGACATTTTTATAAATATGGATGAAAAGGATATGGCTATTATTGCTACTATCATCATATATTTTGCTTTCATTTATTTATCCTCATATATAAAATCTAATATATTCGTTTCCCCACTGTGAACAAACTGATATATTATACTATTTTCTAAATGTATATTTTTAATATTTATTAATAGGTCTTTATATTCTACTTCTAATTCTTCACTTATTTTAGCTGCCCTTTTTTCATCATATGCTCCTACTACTAACTGATTTGAATCTGTTATATAGTATATTCCCCTTATGTCTCCACTTAAATAATATATGTCTTCTTTTACATGATTGTTATTAGAGTTAAATTCAGTAATCAATGTTCCCCCTTCATAATCATTAATCATACCATGGGGTTTCTTCTTCTCTATTAACTCTAAAAATTTACTTTTATCCTTAATCAAATAAAGCATGATATATTCTCTCTTCCTTAAGGAAAAGGCTGCTTCTTGAGGGCTTATTCTCATTTGGCTCTTAATTTCAATGTTGTATACCTTCTTATTCTTTAATCTTATCTCAGACACCACTAGTTTATACTTGCCGTTTAAATCTATTATACTTTCTACTATATATTTATCTTCTTCTAACTTTTCCACAGTATTCTTAAGTAATATGGATGGCTTTTTTACAAAATCTATTTTCATTTCATTATTAGATAAATACCTTATTCCATCCCTATCAATGCCTACACTTCTCATAATATAATAATTTATTAGTTCATTAGTATTAGATACTTCTATACATATTTTATTTAGTAGTAATATTTCTTCCTGTTCATTTAATCCATTATCTCTATCTATCATATGAAAGTTTTCTATTTGATCTATCCATTCTTTACTTTCAACAGGATTTTTTTCTATGGCCTTTTTTATTAGAAATTTAGCTTCCTCAAGGGTTATTTCTACTAAATCTCCTCCTAGGCCTCCCATCATTTTTAGTATTTCTGTTTTCAATATATTATCTTCTGTTACTCCTTTATAATTATCTATTCCATATTCTTCATAGTCTAGGTGAAATAATTGGTGAAAATTATTTTGTTCATGATCTTTCCATTGTATATATACTCCCACAACTCCCATTAATCGAGTATTAGTAGCCATGGCCTTTACAAATTTATACTCTTTTTTTATTTCTTTATCTTTGTATCCTTCTATGACTTTAAATCTATTTTTCATAAGATTCTCCTTTTATATTCTATCAACTGTTTTGAGTATAGTTTTTTTATATTCCCATGTCAAGTTGTTTGTAATTTGTTGAGATTAATTGTAATATATTACATATTAATATGTTTCCCTTTTTATTCTTTACTAAATATATCTATGTTATAATTTACATAAAGGAGGTGCTCTTGTGGAAAAAACCTTAGAAATTATTTTAAATGAAATCCGTTCTTTAAACGGAAAATTTGATTCTATGGATTCTAAAATTCAATCTATGGAATCTAGATTAGATAAGATTGATTCTAGATTAGACAACATGGACTCTAGACTAGACAACATGGACTCTAGATTAGACAACATGGACTCTAGATTAGACAACATGGATTCTAGAATGAATAATATGGAAAGAGATATTAAGGAATTGAAAATGGGACAAGAAAGAATTGAGACAAAACTTGATTCTACCCATGATCAAGTCTTTAGAAATACGGAGCATATTCAAGAATTGAAAGTTGATGTTAGAAAGTTACAAGTAAATACTTATGATAATAGTTCTGACATAGCTAGATTAAAACTTTTTTATAAAATTTAGGGAGGTGATTACTTATGGATAAAGAAATATTTAATTTTTTAAAAGAATTTAAAGAAGAAATTAATTCTAGATTTGATAGCTTAGAATCTAAGGTTGATGGTCTGGAATCTAGATTTGATGGATTAGAATCTAAGGTTGATGGTCTGGAATCTAGATTTGATGGATTAGAATCTAAGGTTGATGGTCTGGAATCTAGATTTGATGGATTAGAGACAAGATTTGATGGGTTAGAATCTCAAGTAAAAGAAAATACTAGTATTTTAAAAGCTCTAGTTCATAAAACTGATGTACAAAGTGCTAAGATAGATCAAATGAGTATGGATATTAATTATATAAAGGGTGATATCAAATCTATAAAAAAGGATTTCGTCATTGTGGAAGAAGTTTCTGCTAACAATTGGTTTCAAATAACTCAGTTAAAAAAGCAAAAATCTAACCAATAGTTGATTGGTTAGATTTTTTATGCAATCTTTTCTATATTATCCTATTAAGACCTTCTATTTTTAATAAATCTTCCCTAGTAGCTCCCATAGAATTTAATCTCTTAGCCACTTCCATAGGTTCTTGAATATATGTCTTTATTAAGGTACCACTTCCCAGTATTTTATAATTATCTAGGCTAGCTGGCATTAAAATAGTTTCACCAGATTTTAAGATTTCCATATTATCATTATATACAATATGTAAATCCCCATCTAAACACATATATATTTTGAATATATTTTCATTCAAATTATCTACATATTTTCTTTTTACATCTATCTTTTCCATGGTAAATTCATTACAAGATACATATATAGTTTTATCATAGTCCCTATTACTAAAAGTATATCCCTGGGCCTTATTGTTTTTTCCATCATGCTTTACAACTGATATGCCATCTCTTATGTGTAAATCCCTAGGCTTTCCATCTAATCCAAGCCTATCCCAGTCATATAACCTATAGGTAGTATCACTATTTTGCTGAATTTCTGCAATGAAAGTTCCTTCACATATGGCATGGACTGTGCCTGCTGGAATGTATAGTACATCTCCTGACTTTATATTTATATAGTTTAGGGTATCCTTGATGGAATTGTTCATTACAGCTTCTATAAATTCCTCTCTACTGCACTCTTCCTTTAAACCATATATTATTTTAGCATTTTCCATTGCATCTACTATATACCACATTTGAGCTTTTCCAGTTTCCTCAACTCTGTAGTTTGTGTATTTATCATCTGGATTCACCTGTACTGATAATTTATCATTTGCATCTATATATTTAATCAATAGGGGAAAATTTTTAGCATATTCTTCATGTTTTTCCCCTAATATATACTGTCCCTTAGATTCTATTAAATCTGCCATGGATATGTTTTTATATTTTCCATTCTGTATTAAACTAGTACCATGTTCATGACAGCAAATTTCCCAACTTTCACCTATGGGTAATTTTTCACTTATATTTCTGCCAAAATATCTTTGAATATTATTTCCACCCCATACCTTTTCTTTGTATAGGGGATAAAATTTAAGTGGATACATGATAATTTCCCCCTTTTGACCTGTTAGCTGTTAGCTGGTCAAAAGGGGGAAATTAT